>CADCPD010000092.1 GCA_902803265.1 uncultured bacterium
CTATTTTTATTATCACATTTGTAGTATAATTTACATATACTTGAGGGGAATGAAAAAGATGCAAAATTATCACTTTATTGCAATTGGAGGAATAGGTATGAGCGGATTAGCAAAATACCTGTTAGAACAAGGATTTGAAGTTACAGGTTCAGATGTAAGTACAAGTAAATATATGTTTGAACTTGAAAAACTTGGAGCCAAAGTACACGTAGGTCACGATGAAAAAAATCTTCCGGAAAATTCTATAGTAGTTGTAAGCTCAGCAATAAAAGATAATAATCCTGAATTACAAAAAGCAAAAAAACTTGGAATGAAAATTTATCACCGTTCGGATTTATTAAAAGAAATTTCTGAAAAGTCAAAATGTTTTATTGGTTTTGCAGGTTGTCATGGAAAAACAACAACAAGTGGTATGGCAAGTTTTGTCTTAGAAAAATCTTCTTATTGTCCGTCTTATGTTGTAGGCGGTATTCTTCCGGAAATTAATACCAATGGCAAATATAACAGTAGTCAAGTTTTCGTGGCAGAACTAGATGAAAGTGATGGAACTATTCTTAAATACTTACCTGATATATGTGTGATAAATAATCTTGATGAAGACCATGTAGATTTTTATACAAATGGTGTAGATTCAATTGTAGAAGTATTTAATAAATTTATTTCTAAACTAAAACCTTCTGCAAAAGTTCTTATTAATACTGATTGTGAGCATAATTTAAGATTGATTGGTAAACCTTTTGTTACGTATGCAATAGATGATAATGATGCTGATTATAAAGCTGAAAATATTGTTTATGGTGCTGGTTTTATAGAATTTGATTTGCTTCATTTTGGAGCTTTTGTTGTACATCTTTCAACAAAATTGATTGGAAAACATAATGTATATAATACTCTTGCAGTTGCTGCAGCCTTAATTGAAGCCGGATATGACATTGAAAAATTAAAAGATTCATTTAAAACTTTTACCGGTATGAAACGAAGATTTCAACTTGTTGGTGAAGTAAAAGGTGCTCTTATTTATGATGATTATGCCCACCATCCGACAGAGGTTAAAGCTTTATTATCTTCGTTGAGTAGTGCATTTGACAATAAAAATATTATTGCAGTTTTTCAACCGCACAGATATACTAGATTACAAAAATTTTGGAAAGAATTTATTGAGGCATTGAAACCTGTTAAAAATATTGTAATTACTGATGTGTTTGCAGCTTCAGAAAATGAAATTGTAGGTGTTAATTCAGAAAATTTAGTAAAAGAATGTATAAAAGAAGGCCTTTCTGCCAGATATATTAAAGGTTCTATGAGTGATGTTGCAAAATGCTTATATCCAGAATTAACAGATAACGATGTTGTTATAGGTATTGGTGCTGGTTCTGTAACTCAATTGGGTCCGGAATTATTAAAAATGTCTAACGAAAATAAGGATTAACTTGTGGATATTGAAGTTTTACACAACATTGATTTGAAAGATTTTTCTTATTTTAAAATCGGTGGAAAAGTTGAAAATTTGTATTTTCCAAAGAGTATTGATGAGTTTATTTTTCTTTTGATGGATTTGGATAATCCGTTAATTTTTGGTGGTTTTTCTAATGTCTTATTTTCCTCTGTTGGTGTTAAACAAGACTTAATATGTACATCTAAATTTGATAAATTTGATATAAATGATAGTTACGTTAAAGCCTCAGCAGGTGTAAGAGGTGCTGTTTTATCAAGAGCCTGTATGGAAAAGTCTTTGACAGGCTTTGAATTTATGTCAGGTTTTCCTGGAACTATTGGCGGAAATATTTATATGAATGCTTCTGCTCATAAACAGTCTATTTCTGATACCTTATTAAAGGTAAAGGTTTTTAATACTAGCAAAAAAGAAGTAGTCGAATTATTAAAAAACGATTTAAACTTTGGATATAGAAGTTCTGTTTTTCAAGAAAAACCTTATATCTTATTAGAAGCAGAGTTTGAACTTAGTGTTGATAAGAAAGAAAATATTTCAAATAGAATAAAAGAAAACAGAGAATTTAGAAAAACTCATCAGCCTCAAAATATTCCGAATGTTGGGAGTATTTTTAGAAATCCGGAAAATAATTCTGCAGGAAAAATACTAGATGAAGTTGGCGCAAAATTATTAAAAGTTGGCGGGGCAAAAGTTTTTGAAAATCATGCTAATTTTATTGTTAATTATGACAATGCAACGTCGTGTGATGTTCTTGAATTAATGTTTGTTATGTACAATAAAGTAAAAGAAAATTTTGGGATAGAGTTAAAACCGGAAGTTAAATATTTCGGAGATATGTCTGAAAGAGAGAGGGAAATATGCAAAATATTATTTCAAAGATAGATAAAAATGCAAGAATAGCAGTTTTATGCGGTGGTATGTCATCAGAAGCTGATGTTTCTATGCGTTCAGGTAAAAATTGTTTTGACGCTTTAAAAAGATTAGGGTATAAAAACGCAGAATTAATTGTTGTAGATGAAAATATAGCCGAAACTTTAAAAGAAAAACAAATTGAATATGCTTATATTGCTCTTCATGGTAAATATGGCGAAGATGGCTGTATTCAAGGTTTATTGGAAATATTAAAAATTCCTTATACCGGTTGTGGTGTAATGGCTTCTTCAATTTGTATGAATAAAGAATTTACAAAACGCATTTTAGCAAATTGTCCTGATATACCTCTTATTAAGTCTGTTTTTGTAAAAAAAGGCGAAAATGTTAAAGAAAAGGTAAAAGAAAAAGGTTTAACTTATCCTTTAATAACAAAACCTGTTTCTGAGGGCTCAAGCTTTGGTATGACAAAAGTTAATTCGGAAGAAGAATTGGAAAATGCTTATAATCAGGCTTTAAAATATAATAACGATGTTTTAATTG
Source organism: uncultured bacterium (assembly GCA_902803265.1). Classification (GTDB taxonomy): domain Bacteria; phylum Cyanobacteriota; class Vampirovibrionia; order Gastranaerophilales; family Gastranaerophilaceae; genus UBA791. The sequence continues at coordinate 2,867 of CADCPD010000092.1, forward strand.
AAGAATTTGTTAATGGTTTTTTTGTAACTGTTGGTGTTTTAGAAAATGATGGCGTAACTTTTGCTACAGAAATTTTGCAAATAATGACCAAGACGGAATGGTATGATTTTGATGCTAAATATACAAAAGGTTTATCTGAATTTATTCTTCCTGCAAAAATTAGTGACGAAGCAACAAAGTTAATAAAAGATTTAGCAGTAAAAGCACATGTTACTGCTGGTTGTAGCGGTGTCTCAAGAGTTGATTTTATGGTGGATGGCGAAACTCCTCACTTTTTAGAAATTAATACAAGTCCGGGTATGACTGATACAAGCGATTTGCCTGCTCAATCATTGGCAATTGGTATTGATTATGATACACTTGTTTTGTTAATACTTAACAGTTGCGGGCTTAATAAATAACTATGTCTGACGAAAATGAAGAATTAGTATATGATGAAGAATATATAAAACAACAAATGCTCCAAAATCAAAAGGAGCGTAAATCTCGTAAATCTTTTGCCTGGCTTAAACGCCTCAGAAGATTGCTTAGATTTTTATTGGTTGTTGGCTTAATTTTATGCTTGTATTATTCGTTAAGATTAAAATATTGGTATTTAAGTCCAAATGCTTTTAATAGTGTACATAACGGATCATTAGAAATCGTAAACAATAATATTGTACCATCTGTTAATATATTAAGAGCTCTTAGACAAAATCCGATACCGAGAATACCGATTTATCTTTATAATACAGATGAATTAAAAGATGATATTTTGTTACTTGAACCGATAGAAGATGTTTATATCAGAAGATTTTGGCTTCCTGCACGATTACTCGTAATAATAAAAGAAAGAAAACCAGTTATTACAATTGCTCCAGCTCCAGAAGTTGAACCTATCGCATTTTTTGCAAAGGGCGGTAAGTTAATTGGTAAAGATTATTTACCTTTAGATCCAAAATATAAAACAATTAGAGTTTTGTCTTATGGCGTTAGAGGTGATGACTACAGACATTGGACTCCGGATAAGGTTGCCTTAATTGAAAAACTTGCTAAAACTATCGAAGCGTATACTAAATCTCAAATTGAATATATTGATTTTAGAAATCCAGATGATGTCTATGTAAAATTGCCTGAGGTTAATATTAGGTTAGGAGAAGTTGATGAGTCTATATTTAACCGATTAAAACGACTTCCTTCTATTTTGCCTCAAATTGTTAATTTAGATAAAAAGATAAAATATCTTGATTTGCGTTGGGATAATGCTAATTATATAAAACTGGAGGAATAACATATGGATGTTAAAGTGTTCCAATTAAAGCTAAAGTATGCTGATTTTCAGTATAATGAAGATGTTTTGGATAAATACATGGATTTTGATGGTTTATCCGTATTTCCCTCTTTAAAATTTTCAAAAAAATCTTTTGATTATTACGAAAAAATTACTCAAAATTATCCTGATAAAACTTTTATCTTTGGAACTATTTTGCTTAAAGATGGAAAAATTTATGATGTTAAAAATGAATTTTTTGAGTACGAAAATAAAAAAGTCTATGTAAGTGAAAAATATTCTGAAAATGTTAAATGTGATTTGTATATTCTTGTAAAGAATAATTATTATACAATGGGGGGAATTGAATCATTAATCGAAAATATAACAACTCATTCTGATTTTATTTTGGTTAACTCTGTTATGATGGCTGATGAAAATATTTATGCAGGTCAAAGTTTTGCCAAAAATAGAAATAATGAACTTGTTATGATGCTTCCTCTTTGCGAAGAAGCCACTTTTAAAATTGATTTTTCAAATGTTGTTGAAGAAACTTTTGAATGTAAAGAAGAGCAGGTGTATAAAGTATTAAAATATGCATTAAATGAATATATGGAAAATTGTGGCTTTAAAAAAGTTGTACTCGGACTTTCCGGAGGTATAGATTCTGCTCTTACTGCGGTTTTGGCCAGAGATGCAATTGGTGCAGAAAATGTTCATACTATCATGCTTCCTTCTATGTATTCATCTAAAGGAAGTATTGACGATTCATTAAAACTTGTCGAAAATATCGGTATTTCGACAGAAGAAATATCTATAACGCCTTTATTTAATTCGTTTATGGAAAATGTTGCAAAAGAAAGTAAAGGCGATTTAGCGGAAGAAAATCTCCAATCACGATTAAGAGGATTAATTTTAATGTTTAAATCAAATCGCGATGGATATCTTCTTTTATCAACAGGAAACAAATCAGAAGTTGCAACAGGATACGGTACTTTGTACGGAGATATGTGCGGAGGGTTAAATTTAATAGCTGATTTAACCAAAACATATGTCTATAAACTTTCAAACTGGATAAACAGAAATGGTGAAATTATACCTCAAAATATTATTGATAAAGCTCCATCTGCAGAATTAAGACCTAATCAAAAAGATCAGGATTCTTTGCCGGATTATGATACGCTTGACGATATTATTGAAATGTATTTTGAGCAAGAATTATCTGTTGAAGATATTTATGCAAAATATGATAAAGGTCTTGTAGATAGTGTTTTGAAAAAATTCTATCATAACGAATTTAAAAGACGTCAGGCATGTTTGGGTATAAGGCTTACTGAAAATGCATTTTGCTCAAATATTAAACTCCCTATAAGTTCAAAGGACTTTTAATTATGCATAAATTAATTCTTGCTTCAGGTTCCCCTCGCAGAAAACAGATTCTTTCCGATATGGGACTATATTTTGAAGTTATTAAATCGCCATTTGAAGAAGAATTTGACCACGAACATTTTACTTATGAAGCTATAGAAAAGCTTGCTTATGGTAAAGCAAAAGCTGTATGCGATTTATTAACAGACGAAAGTTTAGTTATTGGTGCAGATACGGTTGTTGTTTTAAATGATAAAGTTTTGGGTAAACCAAAAGACTTTGATGAAGCAAAAGCTATGCTTGAAATGTTGTCCAATAAAAAACATTTTGTTGTTACTTCAATTTGTGTAATTAATTCTAAAACAAAGTTGTTTAAAATTACCTCCACAACAAGTTATGTTGAGTTTAATTATTTATCTGAAAGTGTTATAGAAGATTATATTGTTAAATTTAAGCCATATGATAAGGCAGGTTCCTATGGTATTCAGGAATTGCCTGAATATTTTGTAAAAAGTATTGATGGTAGCTTTGAAAATATAATAGGACTTTGTCCAATTGCTTTAAAAAATTTGCTAGACACTTTTAATTAGTTTTTTAATTTATATTAAATCAACTACGCTTACACCGTCTCCGCCTTCAACAGATTCTCCTGGACGGTATTTTGCAACATATGGTGAGGAACTTATGTAATCTCTTACAGATGATTTTAAAGCTCCGGAACCGTGTCCGTGAATAATATATATTGGTGTCATATTATTTAAACTTGCTTTATCTAAGAATTCTTCCAATAATTCCAAGGCATCTTGCACTCTATAACCTCTTATGTCTAATGTATTAGATATACCTCTGTAGTTGTATTCAAATGAATTCATAGCTCTAAGTCTCAATTTAGGCTTTTTCGCTAAAGTCTTATCTAATCTGGTTAATCTTGAACCTTTTACTTTAGTCTTGATTTCGCCCATCAAAACTTCAACATTATCGTTTTTATCAGGCAGACTTGTAATAATAACCGGTTGATTTATTTCTTTTATCATTACAGTATCGCCAATTTTAATTTTACTAAAGTCAAGTTCATCGTAATTTTCATTTATATCAGCCGCAGATACTTCAGTTTTGAAACCGTTTTCTATTTGCGTGATTTTGCTATATGAACGTCTAATAGCGTTTTCATCTCTATTATGCTTAACATCATCTAAGATACTTCTCAACTCATTTTTTACTGTTGCAAGTTCTGTATAGAATTTACGTTCTACATCTTTAATTGCTTTTTTCTTGTGACGATTAAGCTCACTAACTTTGATTTCGTATTCGTCTTTTAATACTTCAGATTCTTTCTTGATAATTTCAACTTCTCTTAAGTTTTTATCCAAACGTTGTTGAGTTTCTGATAATTTTTCGATAATAACAACTGAGCGGCTTCTTCTAGAATCAAGAATAAATTTCGATTCTTTAATGAGGTCTTTTTCTACACCTAAATTTTCTGCAATTAGTAATGTGTTACTTACACCAGGGCAACCAAGAATCAATTTATATGTTGGTTTTAATGTTTCATTATCAAATTCAACACATGCATTTTTAAATTTATCTTGTTCATATTCAAGAGTCTTTAATTCTCCGAAGTGAGTTGTAACTACGGTTGTAACATCTCTTCCTGAAAGAGTTTTTAAGATTGTTTCTGCTAAAATAGCACCTTCTTGAGGATCTGTACCTGCACAAATTTCATCAATTAAGCATAAGGTATCTTCATTACTTGTTTCATACATTTCAATAAGTTTTTTCAAATGTCCAGAGAATGTTGATAAGTTTTGCATTATATTTTGAGAATCCCCAATATCAGCTAAAACTTTTTCGTACGGATATATTACTGCTTCTGCACAAGAAACAAATAAGCCTGCTTTAGTCATTAATGTCAAAAGACCTACTGTTTTTAGGGTAACAGTTTTTCCTCCGGTATTACTTCCTGTTATAATTACAGTGTTATAGTTGTCACCAATTGCAAAATCATTTTTAACTAATTCTTTAGCATTGCCAATTAGTAATGGATGAATCATTTCCGTTAATTTTATCATTGGTGTTTCAGCTAAAATTGGTTCAACAGCTTTAATTCTAACAGCATATCTTGCTTTTGCAAAATGAAAATCTATTTCTGCAAGTAATTTTTCATTGTTTGCTAATGACGAAAATCCTACTTTTACTTTTTTAGTAAGATCTTTCAATATTTTTATAATTTCTTCATTGATTTTAGATTTGCATTCTCTTATTTTGTTATTCAACGGAATTAATGAAGAAGGTTCAATATAAACAGTTTTATTTGTTGCAGAATAGTCGTGTGTTATCCCTGCGACTTTGCGTTTTGAACTAGCCAATACAGGGAAAACTATGCGGTTATCTCTTAATGTGTAAATTTGTTCTTGCAAATGTACTGTAAATTGAGTATTTGATAATAAATCACTTATTCTGTTTTTTATATCTTTTTCATGTATTTTTAAAGCTTCACTAAGTCTGTCTAATGCTGGTGATGCATTTGGGATAACATTATTGTCCTGATCTATTTTTGAAAATATTTCATCTTCTAATTCTTTGTTAGTTATAATGTTATCAGATAGTTTTTTTAATTCAGTATTATCTGCGTGTTCTTTTATAAAATTTTTGATTAATCTTGCTGTTTTTAATGATTTAGCGACTTCTATAAGTTCATTTTCTTTTAGGTAAGAATTTAATTTATCAGGTGAAATTTCTTGAACAGGTGCTACAAATTCCACAGGAATATCTAGAGCTTGATCTAAAATGATTTTTGCTTCTTTTGTATATTCTAAATTTTGTCTTATTCTGTTTACGTCATTATCAGGTTTTAGGTTGAAACACATTTGCTGACTTTGATGTAATCTTGCAAAATTTGATAATACGTTTTTTATTTTATTAAATTCCAGCGATGATAAGCTTTGTTCTTCTAGTTGTCCCATAATATTCCTTTTATATAATAAAATTAGTTGAATTGCAAGTATTATGAAACATTTTATTCTTTTCGTTTTTTGTATAGTTCAAGAGTGTTCTTCATTAATGTTGCAATTGTCATTGGTCCGACACCACCTGGAACAGGAGTTATATATGATGCAATTTCTTTGACTTGTTCAAAATCTACATCACCTTCTAATTTTCCTTCAGAATTTCTCATTATTCCGACATCAATAACTATAGCATCTTTTTTTACCATATCTTTTGTAATAATACGATTACCTGTAGCTGATACGAGAATATCTGCCGTTTTTGTTATATCTTTCAAATTTTTTGTTTTTGAATGACACATTGTAACTGTTGCATTTTCTTTTAAAAGCATTAAAGAAACAGGTTTTCCTACAATATTTGATCGACCTATTACTACTGCGTGTTTACCTGAAATTTCAATATTATTTCTCTTTAACAATGTTATTATTCCTGATGGTGTACAGGGATATGCAAAGGGTTCTTTTCCTCTGATTAATGCACCTAAATTCTCTGGAGTAAAACCGTCAACATCTTTTAGCGGAGATATTTCTTTTATACAATTTTCTTCATTTATATGTTTTGGAAGTGGTAATTGAACTAAAATTGCAGTTATATCTTGATTATTATTTAATTCTTTTATTTTTTCTTTTAAATCGTTTTCTGTTATTGAATCTGGTAAATTTATTACTGTTGATTTAATGCCTAATCGTTCGCAGGTTTTATTTTTTGTATTAACATAAATTTTGCTTGCAGGATTTTCACCAACAAGAATTACAGCCAAATGAGGCTTCTTAGAAAGTTTTTCAATTTCCAATTTCACTTCTTCTTGTATTTCTTTACCTAGTGATTTTCCATCTAAGATTTGCACTGTATATTATCTCCTAGTTATTAATTATATAACTAAATCTTTGTTTAATTATCCATAGTTTGAGGGAGATTTAATCTGTAATAAAATTGTTTTATAGCTTCTCTTACCGAATTAGACTCTCTGTCAATTGAATTTTTTAATAATTTTGAATCAAACGGAACAACACCCAAAACCTCAAGTTCATATCTTCTCAATAGTTCATAGCAAGTTGTAACTTCTCTTGTTCCTACTTTATTTAAAACCACACCCAATTGACCGCCTGCTGCATATTTTGATGAAAATTCTTCTATACGTTTTGCCAAATGAGCAGATTCATCTGTAGGATTTGCCACAATTATTGTTGTATCAAATTCTGTATCTACTAATTGGCTTAAATATTTCAAATCAAATTCACAGTCAAAAATTACGATATCATATCTGTCTATTACTTTCATAACCGCAGAATTAATTTGATCAGTTATCGGACATCGGCAGTCTTTTGAAGCAACTAACCATGAAACTATGATATCCACATTATCTTCCAAATTAACAATGATATCTTCCATTGCCCATTCAACATATTCTTGTTTTGTCATGTCCTCAGGAATTCCTGTTTTATATTCGTGTTTTCCTGAACGAATACCGTAAATTGTATTTCTTATATCTTTACCAAAACTATGTCCTAATTCGCCTGATAAATCATTATCAAATAGTAAAATAGATTTGTCCGGAAAATATTCCTGAAATATCCTCAAAAAAGATTTTGTAATTGTAGTTTTACCGCTTCCGCTTTTTCCTGTTATTGCTAATTTTACTGTCAATTTAACCTTCCTTTATCATCTTTGCTAATTCACTTGTTAATTTCATTGCCTTGTTTGCAAGCTGCGAATTTAATGCAGCAGCTCCGCATGCAGGTGTAATTAGAGAATTCTTTATTATTAGTTTTTTATCTAATCCATTTACTGTCATACTTGTTATTATATTTTTAAATATATTTTTTAAATGTTCCGGTGTTTCAGTTTCTAATTCATCTCTATTTAGAGTAGGGATTAGACCCCAAGCAATTCTTCCTCCATTTTTTAGATATTCCTGTAGTTGTTTTGTAAATAGTAAAAAATGTTCTGAGTGATTATATGCATCGAAATTTATTATGTCACAATTTGTTTTTATCAAATTACCCCAATCACATCTTCCACAACAATGAACAGCAGAAATTCCTCCGTTTTCTTTTATTATATCAGAAATTTCTTTTATTATTTCTACAGGTTCATCAGGTGAGATTGAAACGTATGCAGATGTTCTTAATTGTGATAATGAAGGTTCATCTAAAAATATTATAGGCGTTGTATTGGGCGAAACTTTTTTTATTTGTTCTATTTGCCATAAAGCTTTAAGTGATAAAATTTTTGTTATAACTTCTCTTAATGTAATATCATAATAGGCAATTTTGCCAGATTTATCATTTAATGTAGTTGCCAAAGTAAATGGTCCTATTATTTGACCTTTTGCATATTTTGGCTTTGACTCTCTTATGTAAGTTAAAAAATATCTAAACGTA
>CADCPD010000093.1 GCA_902803265.1 uncultured bacterium
ACTTTTTTTTTTTGTTTTTTGTTCTCAACAATATTTTTTGCTTCTGCTACTGTTGCCATATATCCTCCTATCTTGTTCTATTTTTATATACTATTAAATTTAATGCCGTTAAAAGTTTCTTTCTTTTCAATTCACTTTCTTGATATGAATTATATAAAAGTTCCTTTAATTTTGTGTAATTTTCAGACTCGTTTTCCATTCTTGCAATGGTATATGCAAATCTTGCAAGACTTATTTCTTCCGATGAATTGATTAAGACCATTAATCGATATATCAATCCTGTTGAGAAAAAGACTTTACCCGGAACTTTTTCTTCTTCATTAAAATAACAAATATCTTCTATATCTTTTTGTAAGTCTAGAATTTCATCATATTCGTCCCAAGTAAAAACAAATTGTTCAGTTTTTATGTCTTTACCTTTTCTTGACTTATTTTCACCAAATAGTGCTATAGAATCTTTTGTATCATTTTTATTTTTCTTTGCAAAATCTTCTAAATCTCCTGTTAATTCTGCCATTTTTGATATTGGATATTTCGGTGAGAAAAATCCCACACCGGCAGATAAAGTAAGTTTTTTACAAGAATAATCAAGGAATTTTTCTCTTAATTCTTTTGCAAAGTCTAACACATCATTCCAAGCACCAACAACAAAAACGTCATCACCACCTGAATAAACTATGGCAAGTTTCTTATTGTCGCACAAACTATTAATATAGTGCTTGTAAAACATATTCAACATTCTTGATAGAGTTGCATATCGTGAAATTGAAGAATATTTACCAAAACCTTTAGTAAAGGTTGAGCCAAGATTATCGACATCGGCTCTGAATACTCCGAGTCGTTTTATACCTTCTGAAGCATTAGCAAAATCTTCAAATGTATATGCTCGACCATCTTCTTTGTGAGAGCAATAGTCTCCCATCCAAATATTCGTTACATAGTAATCTCCTGACGAAAAATCATTAATTGCATAATAACGTTTTTTATCCTCCGCGATTAACCCTTTTCTGTTTTTAAGAATTTTACAATATTTTTTATTTTCAAATATTGTAGGAAGTTCTATTGAATATTTTTCTTTGTCTTCAGATACAACGATTGCAAAGTCATTTTCTTCTACCAAATATCTGCCTAATTCTATTAGGTTTTGACAAAATTCACAAACGTCTTTTCCATCTTCTTCTTCACTTTTGTTTAAATCTCCTGCTTTTTTACAAACAGAACATTCTCTTGTGTTATCAAAATCCTTATTTAAGGTGAATAATTTTTCTAATTGTTCATTTGTATATCTTTGCAATTTTGATTTTGACAGTTTTTTAGATAATTCTTTAAATTTAGGTTGAGAATCCATTAGGTCGTTTGAGGAAGCTTCAATATCGGCATAAGCTAAATAAAGTTCTGTTGAAAATTTATCAATAAACCAATCATTAACAGATTTTTGAATATTATACAAAGTTTCAACAGCTTTTTTAGTGTTAGGTAATAATAAATAACTATGTCCGGCACCAGAGTATAGAATATTTGCTCTTGAAAGTTCTAATGAATCAAGCAACTCATCTTGTATATGTTCCATTAAAAATTCAAGATAAAAACTTCTTGCTCTTAAAGATTTTAAAGCACTTTTTGATGCAATGGTATAAATAAAGTTTTGAATACCTGACATATCAAAAGAAACTAATCTAAAATAGTTTTCTTCTCTGTATTTCTCTGTTGTTGATTTATCACTAAAACATCTTTCCTTGTAATTAGTAATATTATTTACTTCAAAATATTGATACATACAAGAGGCAATAGCACTAGTAAGTTTTGAATGATCATAAAGAGAAATATCTGCAACTTGTGTTTTATCTGTGCTTGAAGGAACAAAACACATTGTTGCTTCTAAAAGTTGTAGCAACGAATTTGGATTTTTGATACTTTCAATATTTTTATCAATCCACTCTTTTAAAAGTTGATATTTATCTTTTGGTGCAATAAGTTTTTCGTCTTGTGTTGGATTATTTGGAGAACTATCTTCTAAAGCTCTTAATCTGTATATAAACTCTGTCTTATCTTTAATTTTGTTAAATACAGAACTTAAACATAAAGTTTTATCAAACTTTTCCCACTTATCTTTTAATTTTTCATGTTCGTTTGATATATCTTCTTTATCATCACGTCTGTCAATACCTGAAGCAATATTATCTGCTTCATAAACAATATACGCAATATGGTTAT
>CADCPD010000094.1 GCA_902803265.1 uncultured bacterium
ATTTTGCTTCCCCAATACTTTGAATAGCTTTATATGTAATTAAATTGAATTTTGGCAATATTTCAGGATTTTTAAATAAGATTTCTCTTTTTTCATTATATTGTTTTCTTATAGAGTCAACAAACGGATGTATTACCAAAACATTTTTGTTTTCCAAATATTTTGTCCAAGAATTTGAACAATTTATCCCGCATAAATCATGTATATCTGTTAAAATAACGGTTTTTGGTAAGTATTTTAAGCAATATTCTTTTTCAAATAATCTGTCCTGAACGCCTAAAATATCAATATCATTTCTGATTTCGTGCATTTCTTTGCCAAAACGCTTCATATTTTTGTTTGTTGCAGGATAAAATCCTGCACAATCGCTCATAGCTTTTTTTAATGCTCGTGAATAATAAAAACCATTTTCTAAAATATAGTTTCTCATTGTAAAAAGTTCATTAGAACCGTAACGACAAATTAAAGCAGGTTTATTTTGAGATAGTAAATTATAAATTTGTTCTGAACATTCTTCCTTTTTATAAATTTTTCTATTGCCAAAAAAATTAGGAGCAATTCCGCTGCCAAACCTTACCATTGCATTATCTCTGATTTTATGGCGTAACTCCTTATTTGGTATCCAAAAAGTACCAATCTTTAGTAACTGCTCGATTATCATTTCTCTGAATAACATCATTTATCCTTATTTTTTATTATTTCTTTATAGATTTTGTATTTTGCTGTATATTGTGTATCTTTCCATTTATATCTTTCTTTTTTATCTTTTCTTTGTGTAATAATATATTTTGTTTTAAATAAAAGATAATTTTTAAAAGCTTTACCAATATTCTTTTTGGCATCAGTGTAAACAAGTTCTGAAATTTCTTTTTTTGTTTTAACTTTTTCTTCTATATTTTCTACGGGTTTATTTAATGCTTCATAAAGCCAATCAATTGACATTTTACGATATTCATTAATTTTTTGATTAACAATATTATAATCAATTTCCTCATTTAAAAATGAAAAGTCATTTCCTTTTGTTATATCATAAATTCTATTCTTATTTATTTTAAATTTATTCAATAAAGTTTCTATTCTTGCAGATTTTCCATAAGACAAAGCTATGAAAGGTTTGTTAAATAAAATTGCAAAACAAGTTGCATGGAATGAATGTGTAATAACCAACTTAGAATTTTTAATTTGGTATAACCAATCTTCCAGACATGAATTTTCTGAATTAGCCATTTTGTATGTTTTAAATTTATCAAAATGATTAAATTTATTTATTTCATTAATGTATTTTTTTAAATCATCTTCCTCGACAAAATATGAAAATACGTCATATTCTTTCTTTTCTATTGGATTTGTATTTGCAAGTTCAGACCATTGTTCCTTTGATAAAAAGAAAACAGGATCTAAAATCCATGTGGAATGAATGTTTTTATTTTCAAAATATTTAACAGAACTTTCTTCTCTAAAACTTATTGAATTAAAGTTTTTTAAATATTTTAACATTAATGAAGTCTTATTACCATATGTTTCATCAGAAACAAACCCTCCAAAACTTGCTGCACATGCAATAAGTTTTTTATCAGGTTTTGCAAAATTTAAAAAATAATGATTATAATGATCATTTTTTATTAAATGCTTTCCAAAAACTTGATCTGAACCAGATATGAATATATCAAAATTATAATTTAATTCCTCAAAATCAGATTCTGAAAGTATTAATTTTGTGGATGGTAAATATTTTTCTTTAAAATTATCAAACAATTTATTTGGTTGATGAGATTCACAAGAAGCAAATAATAGCTTGTAATTTATATTTTGTGCATTGTAACCTAAATCATTACAGGTTTTTGTTAGGGCATATCCTGTTAAAACAGCACCAAAATTTTCATTATTAAAAGCAAAATTTAATATCCCAACATTTTTACTATGGTTATTTGTTAATTTTAATATTTCTTTTAACGATTTTTCTTTTATATTTTTAAAAAATATTTTTCTGGCAGGATTTGGTGCTATAGAATAACACATTTGAGGTTGTGTATAATTTCTATTTATTCTTTTTATCTTTTTAAATTCGTTTTTAATAATTTTAAAAATGCTTTTTGCTTTACTATTATTTAAAAATATTATTGAAGAACCTTTATTATCATTGAATTTTTTTTCATACCCCCAGGCATCACACATTGTAAAATCACCGGCTCGTTTTGTCGTAGTAAAATGACAATGATAACAAGATATTCTATTAGAAATATCTGAACCAAATACATTATAATATAAATCTTCTATACCTATATGGGAGTACTCATTTTTAATAGTTTTTATTGTTGTATTCCAATCATGGTTCCATCCATTTTTTTTACTTCTAAATTTCATATCCAGAACTTTTTCATTAGGATATTCTTCTTCAAAATATTTTTTTAAAACCAATGGAGAAGGAACGCCGTGGCAGATTAAATCTACTGTAATTAAATTTTCATAATCTTTTGATAAATAATTTTTTAATCCTGCAACCTGACAAGGACAGCCTGAAAATAAAACTTGAATATTGTTATCAAGTTTTTCTTTGATTTCTTTGAAACAATTTTTTAAATTACTTTGAACATATTTTGAATCGCTCATTCTCAAAATATCTTCTGTTTTGTTTGATAAAATATGTTCTACAACCATATTTTCATTAAAAACAGCACCACAAACATATCCGTTATTTTTTAATACATAATTTGCCAAAACTCTAAAAACACCACCAGATGAAGATGTTTTTCTAATTTCATCAGATGCCATAACTAAATATTTATCGGATAAATCATAATTTTTATTTTCATAAGTATTTATTGGACAAACTTTTTTACATAGACCACAATTTATGCATTTTTCTGAATCAATTTCCGGATATAAAAAGCCTTCTTCATTTTCTTTCATTGATATAGCATTTTGCGGGCATTTGTTTAAACAAGCTCCGCAACCTGTACATAAATATTTTTCACAAATATTCTTCATTAAGTTCGTTCCTTTAGTATATATTTTTTACATTAAATTCTTTTTATTTTTCATTAAATATAAAGTTCTTTCTGTGTTATCAATTTTAATTTTCTCTATAATATCAAAATATTTTGAATATTCATTC
>CADCPD010000095.1 GCA_902803265.1 uncultured bacterium
CTTTGGTTCTTTTTCCTCTTCTGATTGAGATTCTATATTATCTAATTCTTCTTCAAATTCATATTCCAAATTTCCTGCAAATTTCATAAACTTCCCCTCAAATCTCCTTCAATACACACTTCCTATGTATATTGACGAAAATTTTTGGCAAAAGTTTCTTTTATGTTTACTCAGGAATATAATACTCTACAAATGAGCAATTTATATGCATTTTTGGTGCAAGTATTTGACCGATTGGTGAATTAATTAAATTTTTATATGCGCGCAATGTTTCATTAAATTCTTTTACTGCAGATGGTAGTATGAGTTGTGAATCAATAAAATCTTGTAAATATTTGCTTAAATATACGTTACTTTTTATGTTTTGATTTTTTAAGGCCGTGTTAAAAAGAGTATTTAATTCAACATCTAATTGATTTTCAAGTTTAAATCTGTCTTCATTATTATTCCATCTTTTTGGAAGTTCATTTATTTCTGTAATTATTTTTCTTATTGTATAAAATAATTCTTCTTCACTTTGCATTGTCTCTTGTGCTGCATCCAAAAATACTAATACAGATTTTTGTCTCCCCATTAATCTGGCATCAACAGCTGCAAGTTTTTTTAGGATTAAATCTTTGTATGTTAACAAGCCAAAGTAAGTTCCATAAAATAATATTCCTATAATTAAAATTATTACTAAGAACATTATAATAATTATCATATTAATCACCTGCCAATATTATTGTAAAATCACTTTTAGGACAGTAATTTTTTACAGGGTCATATACAAATTGCGTATTTTTAATGTAAGAAACCTTCTTCTTTAACCAATTATAAAAATCAATGGAAATTGACGATGATTGTGCTATAAATTGGGAATGAGTTATATCTGCTCTATAAAAACACGATACAGTTATTCCTGTTTGTTCTAATTCTTCTTTTAATTGTTCTGCTTGTTCTGTTTTTCTTCCAGCATATATGATTCCTCCTAATACTTGATTATTATTAAGAGGTGTTTTATCTCTATATATCATTCTGTCTATTACTTCTTGTGTTTTTTCAGGATCTAATATCCAATAACTTACTGAACCTTTTTGATTTGGTGCACCTGGTAATGTTGCTACTTCAATCTTATTCATATCTATGTTTTTAGCAAGTGTTGCTAATTGAGATATTTCATATAATGATAAGTCTGTTTTTATATATGATGTTACTACGTTTATTAGTTCCGGGATTCGTGCGATTGTTTGCGGGCTTTGAAGTTTTTCTAAAAGACCTCTTAAAAACCATTGCTGTCTTTGAGTTCTTCCTATATCGCCAAGACCGTCTTTTCTGAATCTTAAATACCCTACGGCATTTCTTCCGTCAAGAATATTTAAACCTTTGTTCAAATTTACATGGAGTTTTCCTGAATAATCGTGATAATGCATTTCCTTTTCAACATATATAGGAACCCCGCCAAGTATATCAACGGCTTTTTCTACAGCTGCATCGTTTACCATTATATAATGGTTTATTTTTATACCCAAAGTTTCTTCTAATGTTTCTTTTGTAAGTTGTATCCCGCCTAAAGCATGTGCAGCATTTATTTTTTGAATTCCAAAGTCATGTGGTAAGAAAACTTTACTGTCTCTTGGAACAGATATTGCATTTATAGATTTTGAGTTCGCATCTAGGTTTAATAATATTATCGTATCAGTTCTTGTTCCTGTCCATGGGTCTGCAGGATTTTCACTAGCATCAGTTCCTACAAGTAATATTGTTTGTCTTTTGGTGAATAAAGGCATTGTAAATGGTTTTTTTTCTTGATTTTGTTTTTTTAATGAAAGTTTTGAGATAAATGTTGAAAACCATGATGATTTATTTTTGCTTTTTTCTTCTTGTTGTTGAATTAGGTCTGTATCGCTCAATAACAAAAAGCCTATTACCATTCCGCATAAAATTGCGACAATTACAAGTAAAGTCTTTGCAAAATTTGATGTTTCTTCTTTTTCTTCTTGTAAATGCTTTAAAAATACACTATATTCTTCACGCTCTTTTGTAATTTTATTCATGCAAAATCTCATCCCTATACGTGTAATGTAATTATAAGCTAGTCATAAAATAAAATCAAATCAAATGTTAATAAGGTTCATACTATTTTTTGATGACTTCTTTTTGATATGCCCATGCAGAATGATTATGTATACTTTCATAAGATTCGCAATATAGTTCATAACTTTTTATAATTTGTTTTTCTTTTACTTTTAAAATGATATCTCTTAAAAGGTCTTCTACAAACTTTGGATTATTGTATGCTTTTTCTGTTACAAACTTTTCATCTTCACGTTTTAAAAGTGAATATATTTCACTTGATGCACAAATTTCAATATCTTTTATCAAATCTTCTATCCAAATGTGAGCATCATCATCGTAGTTTATTTTTAATGAAACAATACTTCTTTGGTTATGCGCTCCGTTTTCAGATATTTCTTTTGAGCAAGGACAAAGTGTTGTTACCGGAACTTTTACACCTAAATAAAATTTGTATTCATTATTGTAAAAGGTTCCTGTAAAAGAGCAGTCATAGCACATTGGGGAAACCAATTTAGAAACCGGAGAAATTTTATCTATAAAATATTTAAATTCAAATTTTAATTCTCCACTTTGTGCACTAAGTTTTTCGACAATTTCTTTTAAGCAGCCTTTTATGTCTACACCTAACATATTTTTGTTTCGCCAATCAGTCAAAACTTCTATAAATCTAGACATGTGCGTGCCTTTATAATCTTTTGGCAGCGAAACACTGGCTGTAGCTTTTGCCCAAACCGAACAATCTGTATCATTTTTTCTTTGTATTATAAGCGGAATTTCTACATCCTTTACTCCAACTTTTTGGATGTCAATTCCTCTTTTATCTTTTGTGTTTTGTATATCTTTCATAGTTTATAGTTTTTCTAAAGGTTTCATCAAATCTTCAAATTGACCTGCTTCGATTGCCAATAAAAGTTTTAATGCAATTTCTCGTTGCACTTTTGCAGGTGCTAATCTTAACGTTTCTATTGCTTTCATAATAACTGGATCTGTATCATACCAACGGTTACCTTTTCCTTGATATTTTTCCATCATTTCATATACTCGTTCTAAAACTTCTCCGGCTACTTGATCTTGAAGTTTTAATATAAAATCGGCAGCTTCATCTTTTGTTTTTGCCGGTGATATTTTTAAAACTTCTAATGCTTCTTTTAAAATCGGATCTTTGTCATACCAACGTCTATTTTTTTCTTGCATAAAACCTCTTTGATTAATACGTTCTCTTTTATACTACCATGTATATTTATTTTTTGGTACTTATTTTACTTTTTATTTTTATTTTTGTTTTTTTGTGA
>CADCPD010000096.1 GCA_902803265.1 uncultured bacterium
AAATCTTATCCTGAACACTGCATATCATTAACAGATAGTGCAAATGATATGTTTGGTAAAATAATGAGTATACCTGATACATTGATAGTTAAATACTATGAATTATTAACTGATGTTGAAAATGATGAAGTAAAAAGAGTTCATGATGCATTAGAAAATAATAGTGAAAATCCGAGAGATTTAAAATTAAAATTAGCTCATATTATAACTGAAGAATACCATGGTAAAGAAATGGCAAATAAAGCTCAAGAAGCCTTTATTAATGTTGTTTCTAATAAAGGTATTCCTGATGATATTCCTGAATATAAATTGACGGAAGATAAAAATGTTTTAGATTTATTACTTGAAGTACAATTTATCCAAAGTAAGGGTGAAGGTAAACGTCTAATTCAAGGCGGCGGTGTAAAATTTGAAGGTGAAAAAATTTCAGAACCGTCATATATTTTGAATAAAGAAGGTATTTTACAAGCAGGAAAAAGAAAATATCTTAAATTAATAAAATAATAGGTAAGTTATGTTACACAGAGCGATACATCATATAAAAGATGATATAAAAACAATCTACGATAAAGACCCCGCAGCAAGAAATTTGTTAGAAGTTATTTTTTGTTATCCGGGTTTGCATGCACTTTTGATGCATAGGCTTGCTCATAAATTGTATAAGTGGAAAATACCTTTTATCCCAAGGTATATATCTTTTATTATGAGAATTTTGACAGGTATCGAAATTCATCCCGGAGCACAAATCGGAGACCGTTTTTTTATTGACCATGGTGAAGGTGTTGTAATTGGAGAGACAACAATTATTGGTGATGATGTATTGATTTATCAGCAAGTAACTCTCGGCGGAACAGGAAAAGATAAAGGAAAACGCCATCCAACCATTGGCAATAGTGTAATAATTGGAGCAGGAGCAAAAGTTTTAGGAAATATAACTATAGGTAATAATAGTAGAATAGGTGCAGGTTCTGTTGTTGTCGATGATGTTCCAGAACATGCTACTGTTGTTGGAATTCCAGGAAAAATTGTAGTTCAGAAATTTATTGACGAAAACGGTACTCTTATGCATAACAGAATACCGGATCCCGTTATGTGCAAAATAAACAGATTAACGTATGAAGTTAAAGAAATTCAAGAAAAATTAGGGATTGAAAACAAGACAGATATAAATAAAGAATGTAAGAAAAATAATATTGAACAATCTAAAGGAGATAATAGTGAAAGCGATAGTATTTGATAAAGAATTAAAATTAGATAAAGATTATAAGAAACCGGAACCTCAAAAGGGCGAAGCTTTAATAAGAGTCAATTTGGCAGGTATTTGTAATACTGATTATGAGATAACTAAAGGATATATGGGTTATGTTGGAGTTTTAGGACATGAATTTGTCGGAACAGTAGAAGATGTAAATTCTGAAGACAAATCTCTTGTAGGTAAAAGAGTAGTTGCAGAAATTAGTTATGGCTGTCATCAACCTGATTGTGAATGGTGCAACAAAGGTTTGGTAAGACATTGTCCAAACAGACATACAATTGGCATTTGGAAAAAAGATGGCTGCTTTGCAGAATATATTACGCTTCCAACTGAAATATTGTTTGAAGTACCTGAAAATGTTTCTAATGAACAAGTTGTATTTGTTGAACCTCTTGCTGCTGCCTGTGAAATTGTTGAACAATTGCACATTCAACCTATTCAGAAAGTTTTGGTACAAGGTGATGGTAAGCTTGGATTAACAACAGCTTTAGCTTTGCATGCTTACAATTATGATGTAACTTTAGTTGGAAGACATCAAAACAAGCTGGATATAGCTAAAAATCAAGGTGTTAAAACTATTCTTTCAGAGGATTTAAAAGTCGAACCGACTTGGGATGTTGTAGTAGAAGCAACAGGCTCTATTAATGGTTTTGAAAATGCAATGGCTTTAACAAAACCAAGAGGTGTTCTTGTTCTAAAAAGTACAGTTGCCGGCAGCAAAGAAATTAATTTAGCTCCTATTGTTATAAATGAAATTACAGTACTTGGTTCAAGATGCGGTCAATTTAAGCCAGCTCTTGAATTGCTAAAAAATGAAAGAATTGATTTTAAACCAATGATTTCACATATTTATAACGTGGATGATGCGATTGAAGCTTTTGAAAAAAATAAAGATAAAGAATCTGTAAAAGTTTTGATAAAATTTGATTAATATTTATCTTTAAATTAAAATACTCATATGGAAAATTCTGAAAATACGAATAAAATAACCATTTTAGATAAATACTTGATAAAACAAATATTAGAAGTATTTGTAATGGGTGTTGCAATTTTTACGTCAATTATTTTTGCATCAGATACATTTATTACATTGATAAAACAGATTTCAGAATATGGTATTCCTTTTAATATAGCATTAATGATGATTATATTAAATCTTCCGGCTGTTTTCGTTATGACAATACCAATGGGTGTTTTGCTTGCAACTGTAATGACTTTGAATAAGTTATCACTTGCTTCGGAAATTACGGTAATGCGTTCTTGCGGTATTGGTTTGAATAGAATTGCCAAGCCTATATTTATCTTTGCGATAATAATGGCTTTATTAGGTTTTTTCATAAATGAAGCCATTGTTCCAGCTACGACAAAAGTTTCAAAAGATTTAGCAATATGGGCTTTGGGACAAAAGAACATTCCTGATGGAAAACAAAATTTTACGTTTAAAGAATTGACATCTTCTGCGGTTTTAAAAAGATTATTTTATGTAGGTTTTGCAAAAGATAAAATTTTATACAATATAACTGTACTTGATTTATCTAAAAATGATACATTGCAAGTACTTCAAGCTCGTACAGGTTCAACTTCACCGGAAGGCTGGAATTTTGAGAAAGGAGCTATTTATACAATTTCTGATGATGGAGAGGTTTTAAATACTACTTTTTTTGAAGATTCTGTCGCTCAGTTTGGTGTTGATTTGACAAATGAAATGAATAAAGATATCGCAAAAGAACAAAATTTCTTCCAATTAGTTAGATATCTTTCAAAAGATCACTCAAATTTAGATAAAGATACATTAACCTCAATAAAAATTGAATTATTTGAAAAAACAGCAGTTCCAATAACGACTATTGTTTTTGTGTTAATTGGTGTTCCATTAGCTATTACACCTCCTCGTGTAAGATATAACAGAGGATTTTTGTTTAGTATTCTTATTTTGTTTTTATATTATGTTTTGAGGGCATTATCAGTATCCTTTGCAGAAGCAGGAAGTATAGCTCCATTTTGGGGTGCGTGGACTTCTAATTTGGTTCTTACAGCTTTAGGTGTTTGGTTATATTACAAAAAAGTATTTACTATTGAGTAATAAAAAGCTTAAAAAATAAAAAAGGCAACACTGGAATGTATTGCCATAAATAAAACTGTTAAGGGAAATTAATTTATTTAAAACTTGTATTACATATGCATTTCAAATTTACGAGCAACTTTTGGTTCAGCTGCATTTAAAATATTTGAAGTCATTATGCTTTCGTGTTGTATGCTTTGGATTTGTTGACTAACTTTTCCGCTGAATACATCATCATTTGTAGCTAAATATGTTTGAAGAGCATTTAAATTAGAAGTTGCTGCTGCTTTAACTGCTGCAGAAATTTTTTCTAAGTTTGATTCAGGAACTCTAACGTTCAAACCGAAAGGTTTATAAGAAGTTAAACCTCTGTTTTTGAATAAATCGTTATTGAAAATATTGTTTGTAGTTGTCATTTTTAATATTCCCTTTTTCCTTACATGTTATATATCGGCACAAACTCATGTAATATTTAATGATTTAAGTCAAATTTCATAAAAAGTTTACATTTATTTACAAAAAAAATCAATATAACTATTTTTTTTCAAAAACGTAAACAGTAAAATCCTTTAGTAATAGATTCTTTGGTCGGTATTCACTGTTTATGTATTCACAAATTTCAAAACCATAATCTTTACAGATACTCTTAAAGTAGTAATTTGATGTTGGAAAATTATGTATAAAAATATATTGTGGATTATTCTTTTTTATTGAATTTATTAGTCTGTTTTCTCCGAATGTTTCTATATAAAGCGGAAGATATGAGTTGTAATAGTCATCAGATTTTCTGTTTGTTAAAAAATTAAAAAATAAACCTTCCGGTAAAATAAGAATTTTATCTTCTTGTTTAGTATTATTTAAAATATAATTAACAAGTTCTTGTGCGGTTGTTTTATATTCCGAATGTTCATATATTATGCCGCGATTACTTGTTATAGGAATTTTTTTATAAGTTCTTTCTTTATAATTTAAAAATGCAAAACCTAGAGTTAAACATAATAAATAAATTATAATTGTTTTATGCCACTCTTTTTTTGCGTAATTGATTAATGCGATTATTAAAATTGGAATAAAAAATAATCCGTAAGAATTTAAAGTTGTTGCCCAAAATACCTTTAATGACATCAATAAAGCAGTAATGGAAAAAATATTAATTTCTTCTGTTTTATTTTTACAGCATATGCAAGCTAAAATTATCAAAAGTAAAGGTAAGAATATAAAGGTTTCAACACTTAAACCTTTAAATGTAAAAAATATTCCTAAAAGTAATGCAATAGTAGCTTTTATTTTATATTTACTAAAATAATGTATTCCGCAAAATATTAGAGATATCGGTATTAAATCTTTAATAAAATTTCTTATAAGAATTCCAAGAGTAGGTTTTTGAAAGATTAAACCGGAGATAATATAGAAAAATCTTAAAGTAGCAGTTTGCGTCATGTTATATATATCTTTGAAATTATGGTACAAATCTGTTATTGTAAGTCCTTGATAAAATAAAATTCCAAAACATAACACAGGCATGATTATAAATGTTATAAAAGCTGTAATATTTATTTTGAGTGATAATTTATTTTTGAAAGCTAAAAAGATAAAAATCAAACAATAAGGTAAAAATTCGTATTTATTAGAAATTGCGATTCCTGCAAAAAAAGTGCTTAGATAAAAGTTTTGACTTTGGTTATTTCGTAAAAAGAATATCAAAAAATATAAGGATATTAAACATGCTAATAATCCGTATGTCATTCCATATGAATATGGAAAAATGTAATTAAAAATATAAAATGAAAAACACCCAATAACTATAGAAAGTATTGTGATTGAAAAAGACATAAGTTTTTCAAAAAATAATCTTGAAAGAAGATAAATCATTGTTATTATTGCAGTTGCAGTTATAATTCCAGAAAGATATATCGTGGATAATTTAACAGAAAAAACTTTAAACAATAATGCATTATATAAATAAGAAAATGGCCCGTAAATGTTGAATAAGTCTTTATATAAAATACTTCCGTTTAAAATTCTTTCAGGATAATATATTTCTCTGCCGCTATCTATAATAATGTGCCCTTGGTGAGCCCACGTTAAAGTGAAAGTTATTAATAGCAATATATAAAGCGGTAAAACGTATTTTAAATCACCAAAATATTTTTTCATATATTAATAGAATTTAACAAAAATAAAAACAAAAGGCAATTTTTTGAGAGAAAAAAACTTTATATAAGTGTGTAGTTTAGGAGTTAGGTTATGCAAGATTTAAGTTATTTAGCAACTGAAGGTGTTCTTACATTTGACCCAAATGCTTACTTAAATACTCCGGCTAAAGGTGCTAATCCGTACGGACAAATAGGATTACTTCCAAGTGATACAAAATTGCAGGCTCAACCTACCCAAGACAGCTTTATTTCAAACAATAAAAGTACAATAAAAAAAGTTGCAGCAGGTGCTATAATTGCAGGTTTGGCTATTTTTGGATTGTATAAAGGTAAAAGTTGTTTAAATAAAATTGCTGACAAATTTTCATCTAAAGCAGGCACAGATGTAGCTGCAAAAGCTGTTGAATCAGGAAAAGGTTTTGTTAATACCTGTATTGATTCTGTTACAAAGTTTTTTAAATAATTAATAACCAAATAACTAAACCAAAAACTAATCTTAGCGATATTATATTATAATATCGCTTTTATTTTGCAAAAAAAAAACGGAACTTTTGTTCCGTTGAGTATAACCAAAAAACTTTACCTATTTCCCAATCCTTTATCCTATGATAAAAAATCTTTTTTAGTTTCTCCGTTGATTAAGCTACAACTTTTGAAACGAAATT
>CADCPD010000097.1 GCA_902803265.1 uncultured bacterium
TGGCTGATAACCTCTTATAGAATAAGCACCACCGATAAACATTTGTTCTACAGGATACAAAGATTGAGGCGTATATTGACCGTTTATTCTAAAAATTCCCAGACAATCCTTAGGTAGTCTTTGAATACGAGCTAACATCCCAACAAATTTATAAAAAGAACTATCTGCTACATTATGAATACTATTTGATGCACCAAGGCCGCCAATACCAATATCTACCCCAACATTTGAAATTGTACGACCATATTTATCATCAAATATACCATTAAGACTTGTTCTTACAACTCTTAACGAATAGTCAGATAAAACACCGTTAACACTACTTTCTGATTTAGCATCTAACCAATCAAAAGCTACTGTAAAATTTACTTCTTGTGTAGCCGTATTTTTAATAGGCTGAGTTAATCTAACAATATAATCATTTGCAACACCGGTAATTCCCAAATTTCTGTAAGGTCCGCCTAAACTCATATTTGAATGAGAATAATCAAAACCTAATTTTGTACCCCAGCGTCCGAGGGGAATTTCATATCCGGCTAAATAACCTTTTGAGGCCGTAGATAAAATAGTACCGCCGTATATTTTATCACCAAATCCTGTTAAATTATCTATACCCAAAATAGCTGTATATCTTTGACGACCGGTATAATTTCTGCCATAATCATCCCAACCCATATCAAGACTGATTGGAAATCTGTCTTCAACATTTAATTTTATTTCTGTATCGCTATTTTCATTTTTTGATAATGCAACAGCACCTCTCATATAACCTGAATTATTAATAGTTTTCATTGCCCCTTGCAGTGGTCTTGCATTAAAAACATTACCTTCATTTAAGCCAAAACCACCCATTACAAAATTATTCAGATATCTGTCACGTTCCCACTTATTGCCGCTACATTCTTTTTTAACAATTCTGCTTTCTTTAATATCAATTTTTACAACACCATCTACAATTTCTTGAGCATCAAGATAAGCATATGAAGTAATATAGCCTTTTTTATGATATAAACGACTAACCTGAATAGTCATATTCATAACATCTTCAAGATAAATCTCTTTTCCAATTTTATCTTTGACAAGCTTTTGAAGTTTTTTATCAGAAAAAACGGTATTACCTTCAAAAATAACCTTATTTAACTTAAATTTTGGGTTATATGTCAAATTACCCTCAACGGCATCTTTTTCCTGAATTTCTTTGTCTCTTGCTTTATTTTCTTTTTCAATATCAGATTCGGTAGTTTCAATAATATTTTTTTCTATTGCTTCATCTTTCAATTGATCCATATATTGTTTGTTCATAACACCGGCTTCATTTCCGGCAAAACTACCTTCCGCAAATGAAATTTGCGGCACAACAAAAACAGTAATTGTTGCAACAAGGGCAAATAAAATATTTCTTTTCATTTTAAATCTTTCTCTCTTCGCCAATACCATTATATACAAAAACAAAAATTTTCAAAGTGTAAAACTTTGCAAACATGATTAATTGTATTAGCAACAATAAAACTTTAGAAGTATTTAATATAAATGTAGGTTGTGTTAATATTTTGTTTGGATTAATATAAAGATTGACGTGTAGAAATAAATCATTATAGATATAAATATATCAGAGTATGGGAATTAGAAATTAATGAATAAGACTATTAAGAAATTAACCGTAGCGGCTTTATTATCAACATTTTTAAGTGTATCATGTGCACCCGTTTTTGCAGATACTACAATATTAGGTGGAGGCACAAAAGGCGGAGTTATCACTGATTTAGGTGGTGCACAAATCAATTCAAATACTTCAAATTATGCTCAAATAGGTATTACAGGAAACGGTAATACTATTCAATGGAATACACTTAATGTAGGTTCCGGTAAACAATTAGATTTCAACTTTACACAAGCAGGACAAGTTGCATTGAATAAAGTTATCGGTGGTCAAATGTCAACATTCGCAGGTACTTTATCAACTTCAGGCGAAGCTGGTAGATTGATTATTTCAAACCCTGTTGGTATGCTGTTTGAAAATAATGCAGTTGTTAATGCTAATTCATTGATTTTAACTACAAAAGATGTTAATTGGGATGGCAACTTATTTGGCAGACTTGAATTAACAGATTCTTTAAACGGATTAAATTCTAAAATAACAGTAAACAATGCTAAATTTACAATAGCAGATGACTTAAACATCATTGCTCCTAATATTTCAATTAGAAATGCTCAACAGTCTTTATTAGCAGATAATGATGTAAGACTAATAACAACTGACGGTGTAAACTTTGTTGCTTCTTCAAGAAATTTTGAAACAAGCATTGACAACAATAACACCGCAGCTTTAGGAAATATTGATATATATAACTCAAAAGTTCTTGTTAAAGAAAACTCAACAGGTAAAGTATATGTTATTTCAAAAGGAGACACTAACGTTGAAAGAAGCTCTTTAGCTAAAGCAAAAGTTGATTCAGCAAATAGTATTATCGTAAAAGGTGGTACTGCATATTATTCAAACAGAATTGATGATTCGGAATTAACGGCTAAAACAAGTATCCAAGCAAGTAATCTTAATTCAATCAACAATTCAACTTTAAGATTAACAGATAACACAACTATTGCAGACAATATTAAAATCGTTGTGGGTAGCGGCAGAGAAATACACCTTGTAAATTCTACACTTGAAGGCAGATATATTTATGCGGATAAAGTTAATATAGAATCATCAACTTTAAATGCAATTAAGAAAGTTCGTACTTCAGGCTCTATAATTAGTGATTCGATCTTGACTTCAGTAGATGAAGTTAATAGTGGTAGTGCGAAACTTACAAGCTCAACTCTTACTGGTAAAAATATATATGCAGACAATGCAAAAATAGATGCATCAACATTAACTGCAACAACTAAGATTAGTGTTGGCAAATCGACAATTAATAATTCTGAATTAAATTCAACACTAGATATTAATGGCGGTAGTGCAAATATTATAAATTCAAGCCTTATTGCTTCAACTATTGGGGCAGGCAACTCAGTTATAGATTCTTCTATATTAAAATCAACAGCAAATGATATAACTGTTACAGGTGCTACTATTAAAGATGCAACACTAAATTCAGAATCGAGAGTAATAGCTGAAAAAGTAAATATTAAAGATTCAGATATTACCGGAAAAAGTACAATGACTTTTGACAAGTTCTCTACATTGGATAATGTGGCAATTAAACTTGATAATACAATGAACTTTAGCACACCAGGTGTTACAACTGTACATTTAAATGATGCAACATTAATAAACGGAACTAAAGTATCTTCTCCAAAAATCTGTGCAAACAGAATTAAAATGAATAATTCAAGTTTAACAGCAGCTAATGATTTATCAATCATTGATGGTCTATTAAAAAACAGTTCAATCGCAAAATCAAAATATTTTGTTCACGATAGACATAATGTAGTTACAAGAGATGATTCAGCAGATAACGTTGTAGTAGAAAATTCAACTTTAATATCTGAATCTGATTTAAACCTTAAAAACGGTTCATTCACAGGTGCAGTATTAAACGCAGCAAATGATGTTATAATAAACAATGCAACAGCATTAGAAGGCGAAACCGATTATCACGCAACAATAAATGCACCAAATGCAGCAACAATTACTAACACAAGAAACTTCAAAGTAAAAGCTGCAGCCGCTGATATAAGCATTGTTAATTCTGAAATTGCAGACAACAATCTATCAGCAACAAATACTTTATCTATAAAAGATTCAGTATTTACAAGTGATGTAAATGTTGGAAATTCAAACAACTTAAGTATAGTTGATTCAACTGTTAAAAACTTAACAGTTACAGATATTG
This sequence comes from uncultured bacterium, assembly GCA_902803265.1. Taxonomy (GTDB): domain Bacteria; phylum Cyanobacteriota; class Vampirovibrionia; order Gastranaerophilales; family Gastranaerophilaceae; genus UBA791. The sequence continues at coordinate 3,837 of CADCPD010000097.1, forward strand.
AAGGTATTAACCTTGAAAATGTAAATGCAGATTCTATAAATATAATTGATACTTCTTTTTTACCTGTTGAAACTCCGATTGTAGAAGATATCGTTAACGAAGAACCAATCAATATGTCAACTACAGAAATAATTAGTTCTGTAATACAAAATGATATAAAAGAAAATAAAACAAGAAATACCACACCAGTAACAATAGCAAGCGCAGTAAATACAACATTACAAAAACAATTTACACCACGCGGTTTTGCAGCAAGTACAATTGCAGATGCAGATGAAATCACTATAAGAATAAATAAAGTATTATCATCAGCTAAAATTGGTGAAAATGACACAATAATAACAACACAAAAATTTATTGCAGATTAAACTACTTAAATAATAATAAAAAAAACAGATAACAATTGTTATCTGTTTTTTTATGGGGCGGCTATTGGTATGATTTCAGAACCGCCCGAAATATTTAATATCATAGAAAATCAGGAAAGTCAAATCTTGCTGCAAAGAA
>CADCPD010000098.1 GCA_902803265.1 uncultured bacterium
GATAAAGATATTCCACATACCTCTTTGAGCATATTGAGTACAAATCTTAACAACTTCTTTTGAATTAGAAATATTAGCTGATTGTTCATCAGAGTCTAATTTAATATGTTTTCTGATATATTCAACTGCAGAATATGCACCTGTTGTAACAGCTTGCATAGATGCACCTGAGAACCAGTAAATTACAGCACCACCGGCAATGAAACCAAGTAATGTGTAAGGGTTTAACATATTTAAGATCATTTCAGGAGTGATACCTAAAACGTTTTGAATTACTAAGATTAATGAGAAAATCATAGTAGTAGCACCAACAACTGCTGTACCAATTAATACAGGTTTAGAAGTTGCTTTGAATGTGTTACCAGCGCCATCATTTTCTTCTAAGTATTTCTTAGCATTGTCAAAGTCAGGTTTGAAACTGTATTGTTTTTCAATTTCTTCACCAACATTTGGAATAGATTCAATTAATGATAATTCATAAACTGATTGAGCATTATCTGTTACAGGACCGTAAGAGTCAACAGCAATTGTAACAGGTCCCATTCCTAAGAAACCGAATGCTACTAAACCAAATGCAAATACTGATGGATATACCATAGTACCTTCAGGAATGTATAAGCTTGCTGCATAAGCTAAGCCCATTAATAATACAATAACTGCTCCAATCCAGAAGCCAGAGAAGTTACCAGAAACAATACCTGAAAGGATTGTTAATGATGAACCACCTTCACGAGAAGCTGTTACAACTTCTTTTGTATGTAATGCTTGAGGTGAAGTGAATTTTTTAGTAGCTTCAGGAATTAAAGCTGCACCAACAGTACCGCAAGAAATGATTGTTGATAATACTAACCATAAGTTGTCGCCCATTGGAGCTAATAACCAATAGCTTACGCCATAAGTCATGATAATTGATAGTACAGATGTAATCCATACTAAGTTTGTTAATGGTTGTTCAAAATCGAACTTTTCTGCATTTTTAGCGTATACATTTGTGAATACACCATTAATCCAGTATGCAACGATTGAAGTTACAATCATTAAGAATCTCATTGTGAAAATCCAAGCCAATAATTGACATTGGTTAACGTCACCTTTAACAGCTAAAAGAATGAATGAAACAAGAGCAACACCTGTTACACCATAAGTTTCAAAACCGTCAGCTGTAGGTCCAATAGAGTCACCTGCGTTATCACCTGTACAGTCAGCAATAACACCAGGGTTTCTTGGATCGTCTTCTTTAATACCGAATTGGATTTTCATTAAGTCTGAACCAATATCAGCGATTTTTGTAAAGATACCACCTGCTACACGAAGAGCAGAAGCACCTAAAGATTCACCGATTGCAAAACCGATGAAACAAGCACCTGCGATATTACCAGGTACAAATAATAAAATTACTAACATTAATATCAATTCGATTGATACTAATACAACACCAATTGACATACCAGCTTTCAAAGGTAAGTTCAAGATGTTTAAAGGGTTTCCTTTTAATGCTGTAAATGCAGTTCTTGAGTTAGCTAATGTATTCATTCTGATACCAAACCAAGCTACTGCGTATGAGCCTAAAATACCAATTACAGAAAAGGCTAAAATAATTAGAACACCTGTCCAACCCATTTTAGCCAATCCACCAAAGTAAAATGCAATACACAAACCAATCAAGATTTCTAATGCAATTAAAAATTTACCTTGTTGAATCAAGTAGGTTTTACAAGTTTCAAAAATTGTGTTTCCAACATTTGCCATACATTCGTGAACTTCGATTTTCTTAACTTGCGCAAATGCAATCAAACCGAAAATTAAACCTAACACAGACACTGCAATACCAACTAATAGTAAAGTGTGACCTAAAGGATAATGTTCAGCAATGTTTGGAACAACTAAATCTGCTTCACTTGCCATTGCAGGAGCAGACACTACTAGCAATGATAAAAGCGATGCTAGTAGATTTTTCTTAGTGTGTTTTTCCATGCGTTCTCTCCTTAAACTAATAACTTTATTTTTATTTACTAAATAAAAATAAAACACTACATTATATATAAGATTATACTTTAAATACGATAAAGAAAGATGTTTGTAAATATTTATTAACAAAAAATCAATTATTTGGAGGAAAAAGTTTTTATATAAATGTAAGGTTGGTTAAAGGTTTTAATTTTAATGTTTAATTCGGTTAGTTCTTCTATTCATACCAGTAACTTGAATAAAAACACAAATGCTAAATCAGCATTCGTTACTAGCCCAATTCAAAAACCTTTTGTAAAAACTCAAACAGTTAATCCATCTTTAGCTCACATGAACTACTTTTTAGGCGGACAAGCAGTGTCTTTCAAAGGACACAATTGTTCGACTTCTAATTTCAGAGTAGTTAGATTAAATGACGTTCCATGCGGTTGCTGTGGAATGCCAATGTTAACCTACAAACAAAACCAACAACTTTGCCTTGAAGCAACTCAAAAATCAGGTTCAGATTTAGCTGAATTCTTACAAAACAACAAAAAATACTTTAGAGGTAATGAAAGTGCTATCGCTAATTACATTATCTCTGAAGCACAAAAAGATGAAATGACAGATGTTTCTTCTATCATTTCTCATGCTGATGTTGATACTCACGAAATTTTCAATAATGAAAACAAAAGAGTTTTAAACAACGTTAAAGCATCTTTATTATCAAATCACTGCAGAAACAATGAAATCAACGCTTACGTTGATAACACAATCGCTCAATTAAACAGCGAAGACAATGTTAACTTCAAACGTAACAACTTCTTATCTGGTTTAAATTCTTTATTAAATTCAAACGGTGATAAAGAATTAAAACACCAAGTTTTAGACAGAGCAGTTAAACTTCCTGTATCAGAAACTCAAATCGAAAGATTTTTTGAAAAATATTCAAACGCTTCAACAACAAAAATCATGCAAAGATTATTAAATCCTGCAACAGCAACTGCAGAACACATTCAGCCACATTCTTTAAAAGGTGCTAACAATACAGCTAACTACTTAGGCGAATGTGAAGAATGCAACAGCAAAAGAGGGAATTACGATTTAAATAATTACTGGATGACAAACTATCCAAACATGCCTGAATCAGCTCAAAAAAATATCGACTATGTTACAGATAAAATTGTTAAAGGCGAATTAGGCGATAAATATGATGATTATCCGGTTGATTTACAAAAAGCTTTAGATAATCAAACAAAAGGTCAAATCAAATTAAAAGTTTTAACACCTGAAGAAATTGAAGCTAAAAGACAAGAAACTAAAAAAGAAGAAGAACAAGCAGCTTAATAAATGAAACTATAAACTATAACCAATAAACTTAACTACAAACAATTTAAAACTAAAGACTCATATATTTTACATGGGTCTTTTTTTAATTCAATAATTGTTCTAATTGTTCAATAATTTCGTCATACGGACATTTATCCGTAGTTGATTGTTTTAAAAAGTTATTAATTTTGTCAATGAATTTTATAGCTTCATCACATTCAGGATTAGACCCTTTAATATAGGCTCCGATATTGATTAAATCTTCATTTTTTCTATAAACAGCCATAAGGTTTCTAATTCTGCCTGCAGCGGCTCTATGTTCTTTTGTTGTAACATCACCCATAACACGGCTTATAGATTGCAAAACATCTACTGCCGGAAAATGGTTTTTATGAGCCAAATCTCGGGACAACATAATGTGACCGTCAAGAATACTTCTCGCCGTATCTGAAACAGGTTCATTAAAATCATCACCCTCAACAAGAACTGTATATAAAGCCGTCATAGTACCTTTATCATTTGAACCGGCTCTTTCCATTAGTTGCGGCATAATAGCAAACATGCTCGGAGGATAACCCTTTGTTGCAGCAGGTTCATTTAAAGATAGTCCTACCTGTCTTTGAGCCATTGCAATACGA
>CADCPD010000099.1 GCA_902803265.1 uncultured bacterium
AAAAAAATACTCCCCAGGTTGGGCTCGAACCAACAACCTACCGGTTAACAGCCGGTTGCTCCACCATTGAGCTACTGAGGAATATCTTTCAGTTTAATGGATTTTAGTTTCCAATTTGAAACCGTATTACTATTATATACAAAAATTTTTATCTTGTAAAGTGGTTAATTTTTTATATTACTCATTTTTATTAAATATTCTATTTCTTTATACAACGCACTTAGTTCCTTAAATGTTCCGGTATCAATTATTTCGCCATTTTTTAAGTATACGATTCTATCGCACATTTTTAATGTTGAAAGTCTATGGGCTATTGCTATTATTGTTTTTTTACCCTTAAACTCTTTTAACATTTCTGTTACTTCGTTTTCTGTTTTTAAATCCAGTGCTGATGTTGCTTCATCAAATATTAGAATTTTAGGATTTCTGTACAAGGCTCTTGCTATTGCAAGACGTTGTTTTTGGCCTTGTGATAAACCATTTGTTCCGAGTATTACTGCTGCATTTGATTTTTCTTCAAATGTTTCTACATAATCCCACAATTGTGCTCTTTTTAATGCAATTTCTACTTGTTTATAATCTATTTCTTCATCCTCTATTCCCCATGCTACATTTTTGGCAAATGAACCATCTACCAAATTTATATTTTGTGGAACATATCCTATTAATTTTCTTAAACTAAAAAAATTTCTTTGGTTTATAAATATATCATCAAGTGTTATATTTCCGTAATCAACAGGTAATAGACCCATGATTATTTCTGCAAGTGTTGTTTTTCCTGCTCCGGAATCTCCTATAATTCCTATAAACTCTCCGGCTCTTATCTCTAAATCTAAATTTTTTATTACAGGTCTGTTATCTCTATATTGAAAATTTATTCCTTCAAGTTTTAGTGAGTTTTTGAATTCTAATGGCGGTAACTGCGCAGACAAATCAGGCAAATCTGGTTCTTCAAACTTATATGTCACAGCATACTCATTTAATTTTTCCATAAGTCTTTTTGTCGCATTTATCTGATTAAACGCACTTTGTATTCTATTTAATGCCGGAGCTATTCTGAATATGGCCATTACAACCAATCCATATGAAGCTAGGATTTTTGTAGTATCAGTTAAATTTTGAAGAGTAATTATTATCGCAAATAAAATAAATGTTATTACTATTAATGATTCAATTATGTACGGAGGAATTAATGTATAATAATTATTTTCAAGCATTGTCAGATTATATCGTTCCTGATTTAGCTGAAATCTTTTGAAAAAATAATCCTCTATACCTAAAATTTTCACTTCTTTGATATTTTTAATACATTCTATTATGCTGTTATTATTATCAACAGATGATCTTGCAAGATCTGCAGAAACAGAATTTGTTTTATATTTAAAAAATTTGTTTTGAATCTTCATCGCAAAATACAAGAATAATGAAGTTATAATCGCTGTTAAAGGTAGTTTTATTAATAACAATAATAAAATAATCCCTATTACAATTGTATTTATGATTATATTCAATGTTCTTAAAACATAACCATCCAAAACTTGACCTATCAGTATTGTAAGATTATAAATCTTTTCTGATGCGGGAGTCAGCATATTATCTTTATAAGAACCATAAAGATAATAATGCATGAATTTGGATGTTATGTCATTTTTCCAGCTAACTATAAATTTATTCTGAAAATATATAGTTCCCATCATATAAATATTTTTTATGACAAATATTAATATGGCGCCAAATCCAATTAAAAATGTGTTAAATCCTACGTTGTCAAGTTTTAAGCTCTCCGTTATAAATAAATACAATGGAGTATTAGTAACTGTTTTAGGATTTATTATCATTAGGATAAAAGGATATATTAAGGCAATTCCTATAAATTCCATAAAACCGGCAACGATAGACAAAAATATAAAAAAGTATATGTTATTTATTTTATCTTGTCCGTAGTTATCTAAAAATAATTTGAAATTTTTGTATATCATAAATTTATTTTACATTAAAAAAAAGTTAAGTTCTTTTAATTTTATTAAAATTAAGATATAATTATATTAAAAAAGGAGGTTTTTATGTCAAATCCTGTTTTTACAGAAAATGCAGTTAAAACGGATAGTTCTGCTTATACAGGCGTTCCTATGACAATACAAGGTGTAATTAATAAAACAGGCTTTTTATTAGTTTGTTTATTAATGTCAAGTTTTTATATTTGGAGAACGTATTTTCAAGGATATACTGATAAAGTTGCAATGCTTACGGTTGCGGGCTTTATTGTAAGTATTATAGCTTTTATTGCTTGTATGTTTAATAGAAAAATTCTTCATATTGCAGCACCTGTTTATGCTATTGGAGAAGGGTTGATTTTAGGTGGAACAACTGCTTTCATTGAAACTCAATATCCGGGTATTGCAATACAAGCTGTTGGTTGTACATTTGTTGCATTTGCAGCCATGCTTTTTGCTTATCAGTTAAAATTAATAAGAGCAACTGAAAAATTTAGAAGTGTTATTATTGTTGCAACTCTTTCTATTGCAGGTATTTATTTGATTCAGCTTATAGGCATGTTTTTTGGTAAAAGTATTCCTTATATCTTTACTTCAAGTACTTTAGGTATAGGGTTCAGCGTACTGGTTGTTGGTATTGCTGCATTAAATTTGATTTTGGATTTTGATTTTATAGAACAAGCTTATCAAAGAGGAATGGACAAAAGCTTTGAATGGTATGGCGCTTTTGGATTGATGGTTACTCTTGTTTGGTTGTATATTGAAATCTTAAATCTTCTAGCAAAATTAAGAAACAGATAAATTTTGTTTTATTTATAAAAAAGAGGTCTTAATTTTTAGTTAAGACCTCTTTTTTATATGAAATAATGATATTATTATTTTATACTGATATATATTCCTCATCCCATTTTTTAGGGTCAAATTTTAAATCTCGTACAGTTATTTTTAGTGATTTCGTATATGGTGCGAGCTTCTCTATGATTTCATGTTTTCTTAAAAGCAGTTCCTGCGCAACTATAGCATTTTTACATGCAATTATCATTGTATATTGTGGAGCCATTCCATAAGGATAAGAAAGTTCACCAAATTTTTCACCGACCGCTTTTTTCCAGAATTTATACAACGTATTTCTATTTATAGCTTTTTTTATCAAATTTTTAGTATTGTTACTAAATTCATCATCATTATTTTTTTTTGATTTACTTGTATCATCAAGCATTGAAGCTAAAATATTATCAATACCTTCAAAATTTGAATATAAAATTTTTTTCATATAAAACTCGTTAAATTTATTTATGGTAGAATTAAAACTATGAACGTAGATAATTTAAATGATATCATAAATAAATCGAAAAATATATTGATTATGACTCATATAAATCCTGATGGTGATGCGTTAGGGTCAATGACGGCTGTTTATTCTTTAATTTTAGATAATTTTAAGAAAAAAGCAACTATGTTGGCATTATCACATATTCCAAATGTCTATAATTACCTTCCTCACATAAAAGAAGCAAAAATATTAAATGAAATAGATAAATCAATGGTTTATGATTTGGTAATTGCTGTTGATATTGCGGCGTTAGATAGATTAGCTGATGGTCAAATTCTTTACGATAAATCAAAAGTAAAGGTAAATTTTGATCATCATAAAACAAACAATAAATACGGTGATATTGTTGTTGTTGAAGGTGATGCAAGTTCTGCCGGCGAAGTAATATACAAGGTTGCAAAATCTTTAGGTTGGAAAATTAGTGAAGACACAGCTTTATGTTTGTATACTTCTATTTTAACAGATACAGGCGGTTTTAGATTTGATAATACATCTGCTGAATCTTTACGTATAGCTGCTGATTTGGTTGATATCGGTGTTAAACCTGTCGATGTTTATAAAAAATGTTATGAAAATAAGTCAAAAGGGCTTGTTTTATTTCAAAACTATTGTGTTAACAAAGCTCAATTTCTTGATGACGATAAGATTGCATATCTTGTTATTTATAAAAAAGATTTGGATAAATTTAACGCAAAAAGTGATTATACAGATGGTATAGCAGAAACCTTACGATCTATTCATACCACAGAAGTATCTTTTGTTTTAAGAGAAATTGGTGATAAAGTATTTAAAGCTTCGATGCGAAGTAAACATATTGATATAGCAAAAGTCTGTGAACATTTTTCCGGCGGTGGACATAAATTTGCTGCAGGATGCACGGTTAAAGCTTCTGCAGAAGATGCGGTTAAGCGTATCATTAACCAAATTCATTTACAGGAATTTTAATGAAAAGATTTGTAGTATATTTAAAAAGGTTACTGACCTCTATATTGGATAATGACTTTTTTGGAATGGCTTCTGAAATGAGTTATATGTGCTGCTTGGGCATATTTCCAATGATGCTTTTTTTAACCGGTGTATTTGGCTGGTTAGGGAAACATGAATTTATGCGTCCTATTTTCGCATTTATGTCTTCTATAATGCCGGGTGATTCTATAAATTTGGTGCACACAGTTTTAAAAGAAGTTATATTTTACAATAAAGGTGGCTTTTGGGCGCTTTTGGGGTTCTTTATCACATGTTTTTTAACAACAAATATGGTAGCAATTATTGCAAAAGGTTTAAACAGAGCCTATAAAATAAGTGAAACCCGTTCATTTTTATATACGAGAGCTGTGGCATTTTTAATGGTTTGCGTTGATACTGCCGTTTTGTTTTTGACAATAAACTTAATCATTTTTGGTAAAATAATTATTAATTTCTGCGTTGTTTATTTACATTTAGGTCAAAATTTTGCTGCTGTATGGATGTTCTGCAGATGGCCGCTCGCGTTTTTGGCATTGTATTTAATGGCATTTTTACATTATTATCTTCTACCGGACATGAAAGGTTCAGAAAAATTGAAATTAAAAAGTACAGTTCCGGGGACATTTTTCTTTTGCATTTCGTGGTTAATAGGTTCAGGTATTTTTGCTCTTTACGTTAATAATTTACATACTTATAACTTTGTTTACGGAACCATTGGAGCTTTTGCCGTGATGATGGTTTGGTTGTATTATACATCTCTTTTGATGTTAATTGGTGCAACTATAAATTCTACGGTTTATAACAGATTGGAAATTAAAGTAAATGGAAAATAATAGAGGTTTACATTTAAATTATTCTATCATTTTAAACATTATTGAAGAAAATTCTACTGTTCTTGATTTGGGTTGTGGAGATGGAACTCTTTTAAAGACCTTGATTGAAAAAAAACATGTCAAAGGTAAAGGAATTGAAATAAACCAAGACAGTGTTATCAGTTGTTTAGAGAATGGTGTTTGTACAATACAGGGTGATATTGATGAAGGTTTAACTCAGTTTTCTGACAAAGAATACGATTATGTTGTTTTGAACAGAACCGTTCAGGCAACAGAGCATCCCGATTTTGTTATTAAAGAGATGTTACGTGTGGGAAAGAAAGGTATTGTAAGTTTTCCTAATTTTGCATATTGGAAAGTTAGATTTGATCTTTTGTTGAATGGTAAAATGCCGGTTTCAAAGATGCTGCCATACGAATGGTATAATACTCCTAACATTCATTTGTTAACAATTAATGATTTTTTTGAATTTGTAAAAAATAATAATATTAAAATATTAGATTCTATATATCTTAACCATTCTCAGGTAAGAAAAAATAAAATTTTGAGATTATTTCCGAATTTATTTGCAGAAGAAGCTGTTTTTATTCTTTCGACCTAATATTTACATATTGTATTTTTTTTTTAATAATATATAATTAGTTTAAAATTATCGAAAAATGGAGAAGTAAATGAGTAACGTAGTAATTTATACAACAAAAAAAGAATCAGCACTGGCTGATATGTTGCAAGGTTTTGAAGACATTAATGTTAGAGTTGAATTAGCAGAAACACTGAAAGATTACGAAAGTATTGTTCCAAGTTTGGTCATACTGGAAGATGTTCCTGACTTAAAAGATGAGTTAATGGTGACTTTGTTTAAGGTTCCAATATTATTTGTTGGTCCTATATTTACTGATGTTACGGTAAGAGCAGAAAGTTATGACTTTATTCAAACACCTGTTAATAAAGATGAATTGTTGATAAGAGTACGTTCTTTATTGAAAATTAAAGAATACAAAGATAGAATCAACAAAGTATCGACAACTGATGAATTAACAGGCTTACATAACAGAAAATATTTACAAGAACGTTTAGATCAAGAGATTGCACGTGCAAGACGTTATAAAACTCCATTGTCATGTTTGCTTTTTGATATTGACTTTTTCAAAGTTGTTAATGATATGTATGGTTATGAATGGGGCGATGTTTTATTAAAAAATCTTGCTGAAAAATTAAAACAAATGGTAAGAAAAGAAGACGTTTTAACTCGTTACGGAGATGAAGAGTTTATTTTAATTCTTCCAAATACAACAGAAGAGAATGCGTTCTTATTTGGAGAAAGATTCAGAAGAGATATTGAAAAAATGGAATTTATTCCTGCAGGAGAAGAAGAAAGACATCCTATTACAATCTCAGGTGGTATTTCGACATATCCATGTTTACCAAATGTTGAAGAAGATGCAAATACTGTTATCAGATATGCAGAACATGCTCTTTATAATGCGAAAAGACGTGGTAAAAACAAGATTATTCAATTCTCTCAAATTAATTTAGAATACTAAAGAGAATAAAGACAAATAAAAAAGAGACCTAAATTTAGGTCTCTTTTTTTATTTATAAAATAAAATATTAAACCACCCAAAAAAATGATTATTTTTAGGTTTAATATCATATTAATAAATTAGTAAATAAATCGTTGTAAAATTTTAAAGAGTCTTTAAAATTAAAGGTTTTTAGGAATTTCTAAATCTTTAGATTTAAATCCTTGGATAACCATCAAATGTATTAAATATGACCTTTTTGTTGATGTATATCTCATAAAAAAAATGTAATATAAACAGTGTAGAAAGTTAAAAACTGAAAAGGGACATATAAAAAGTTGGGGGGAACCAAATGAGACGTGAATTTAAATCTAAATCAAAAGTGTTGTTAATCGATGACAACTATGATCATTTAGCAGCTGTAAATGAATTAGTAAGTTCTGAAGGTATTTTTAATGTAGTAGGAACATCAACTAATGTTAATATAGGTATGAGTTTAATAAAAAAATATCATCCGGATGTAGTTTTATTAGATATGAATATGCCTGAAAAAAATGGTTTAGAAGCAATTCAAGAAATAGAAAAAATGAACTTAGGTGTGCGAGTTTTAGTATTAAGCGGATATGATGATTCAGACTTAATATTTAGAGCAATGAAGCTTGGTGCAAAGGGATATGTGTTAAAAACAATGGCATCAGCTCAATTGATTTATGCATTAGAAGAAGTAGCAGACGGTAAAGTTTATTTACCATCAAGTTTAACATCAAGATTCTTTGAATATTTCCAACAACAAGTTATCGAAGAAAAATCAGAACCGGAACAAGAAGAAAATTATCTTTCATTCTTAACGGCAAGAGAAGAAGAAGTTTTAGACTTGTTATGTCAAGGTGTTACATATAAAGGTGTTGCTTCTCAATTATTCATTTCTGATACAACAGTAAAAACACACGTAAATAATATTTTCCAAAAATTGCAAGTTAATGACAGAACACAAGCTGTTCTATATGCAATTAATAATGGATTTATGAAAAAAAGAACAAAACAGATAGTAAGGGTTTAAAGATTCCTTTCATATAATGTACCAATTTGTCGTGTTACATTATATCGATGTGGCACGACAAATATGTAAAAGGGTAGGGAAAAATGGCAGTATTAAAAAAACATAATAATTTAAAAGATTTAATTTATATACAAGAAAATAAAACATTGCAAAAACAAACAATAAAGGGTCTGTTAAGAACAATTCTTGAACCTGTTTTAGATACTCCGGCAGCAGGTGTTGTTTTATACAGATTAAATGACAGACAAGGTTTAGAAAGTATTTTAAGAAGACTTGAATATGCAAATGTTGATGTATATGATTTCTCAAAAGGTTCGGATATGTTAAAAGACGAAATTTGGGAAAATACAGAATTTGTATACGTTTTAACAGAAAGATTTGGTGCAAGTTTTATTTGGGATTATGATTTGGTTGATCAAAGCGGAGATAGAGCAGGTTATTACATACTTTATAACTCAAGAGATTTGTGCGTATCATTTGATTTTATAAAAGAAAACAGTACAAAGAATATACAACATTATCAAGATAAATTTAAACCGGATAGACGTGATAACGTATTAATGAATTTGTCTTTGAGAAAAGTAGTTGATATGTTAAACGATATTAATCAGGACGTAATGATTTCATCTATCGAACAAGATGATTTAATAAAAAACGATGAAGCAACAAGACAGCTTGATTTTATTTCGAAAAAATCAAATTATGTTTCACACGAATTAAAAAATCAGCTTTCGATAATTGATTTATATACTGATATTTTAGAAAAGAATATCGGTGATAATGCTCAACTTAAGATGATAAAGAAATCAATAAGAATGGCAAATAATTGTTTGATAGATTTAAAATCTATAAAGAACAGTAATTTACAGGAATGTGACTTAAATGAATTGGTAAGTGAAGCATGTGAACTTGCAGGTGTTTATGTTCAAACTAAGGAAAAAGACCTTGAAATGAAAGTAGAAAATGAGTTACTTGTTTCTGTTCAAGTTGATTATGATAAAACTATCGGCGTATTGATAAACTTAATCAAGAATGCCTCAGAAGCGATTGAAGAAAAGGGAGAAATTCGAGTAAGAACAGCAATAAATTCTGAAGGAAATGCTACGGTTATTGTTGAAAATACAGGAAAACCTATTAGTATTGACAGAAGAGAACAAATTTTTAATGAAGGTTTTTCTACAAAAGAAAAAGGTTCAGGTTTGGGTTTATTTATTGCAAAGAAAACAATAGAAGAACAACAAGGACACTTACGATTGATAAAATCAGATATGGATTCGACACAATTTGAAATAAGTGTACCAATGCTTAGTTAAGGGGAAAAGGAATGGTTGACTTAATATCATCAAGAACAATGAATGTTGTTAAATTAGGCCTTGATGGTTTGATGGAAAGACAAAATGCCATAAGTGCCAATATCGCAAACGTTATGACGCCTAATTATCAAAGGAAAGAAGTCGCGTTTGAAAGTCAACTTGCGGAAATAATTGAGAATGATAATTTAAAAAATTATATCAAAGGTCAGAATAGCATAAAATATACTCCTCAAACAATGGATGATTTTATTGCTGTAACTCCATCAACACCGAAACAATTGACAATACAAGAGAAAAATTTTCTAAAAACAAACTTGTATGAAAAGTATAATCCGCAGGTAATGGATGATGTTTATTCAGGTTCAAATACAATAGGAAACAATGTTGAGCTTGAAAAAGAAATGATGGATTTAACAAAAGCAGGTACAAAGTACGTTATTTTATCAAGAATGGAAAAACGTTCATTTGACGGATTAAATGAAATTTTAAAAAGTCAATAATATAAGTAATGAATGGTAAAGATAAATAGGACAAATAAAAATGAGTTTTAACAGTTTTGATATAGCCGCATCAGGTATGACAGCTCAAAGAGTGAAAATGGATACGATTGCAAGTAATATTGCAAACGTTAACACTACCAGAAAACCGGATGGAACAAAAGGTGTATATATTAAAAAAGATGTAAGCTTTTCAGCTATTTATAAAGACTATGTAAATCATGGTCCATCAAATTTTTCAGCAAATAATCCTGATGCAAGATTCGATCCGTACACAGGAGATTTGCATATAAATACAGGTATTGCTTTGAATCAGGGATATGTTTCTACAGGTGTTAAGGTAGATCAAATACATGAAAGCGAAAATCCTATTAAAACCGTATATGACCCATCGCATCCTGATGCAGATGAAAACGGATATGTAGATTTACCGAACATCAATGTAGTGGAAGAAATGGTCGGTATGGTATCAGCGTCAAAAGCATATGAAGCGAATTCAGTTGTTGCAGAAAACATAAAGACAATGATTCAGGCGGCATTGCAAATATAATATTAATGAAAATCTAAGGGGAATTTAAATGCAATTTATAGGAAATATAGAAGGTTATAATTACAATCCGATAGCCGGATACAATGCTTTTTTACAAGGAAATGCAACTTTTAATCAAAAAGTTGAAATGCCAAGTGATACTGACTTTGAAAATGCATTGAATATCGCAAAGGCAAAAACTGAACCGGCACCTGATACTGCAGGTGGTTTTATGAAACAAATAGAAAATGCTGTTTCATCAAGTTTAAATGCGGTAAATAATAAAAGATTATTAGCAGATGCAGCACAAGAAGAATTCGCAATGGGCGGGGATGTAAGTGTTCATGATTTAATGATTGCTCAAGAAAAGGCTTCATTAAGTATGCAAATGGCATTGCAAACACGAAATAAAATAATTGCAGCTTATAACGATATAAAAAATATGGCTTTATAGTTTTATTTTTAATTTCCAAAATATCTCAAACGTAACGTTAACTTAACAAAATTGAAATACTTATACAAAAAAGTTATTATGTTTGTATAAGTATAATTAGGGAAATTATGGAAAATAATTATATAAAGTTATTGGGTGATGATATAAAAAGATTGTGGCTTGGACTTTCTATGCCGCAAAAATTTGGTCTTATGGCTATTATTATCATAGCTGTAGCCCTTTCTACTTTTTTCTTAGTGAAATCTTTGGAACCTGATTGGGCTGTTTTATATACTGATTTGAGTGAAACAGATGCGGCAAATATCGCAGAAAGTTTGAAAAAAACAGGTCATGCATATAAACTTGCCGATGATAAAAAAACAATAATGGTTCATGCAAAAGAAAAAGATGATTTGAGAGTTTATGTCGCCGAAAATGACTTAATTCAAATTCAAAATCAAGGGTTTGAACTTCTTGATGATATGCAATTAGGTTCAACAGACTTTAAAAATAAATTAACAAAACAAAGAATTTTTCAAGGTGAATTAACCCGTTCAATAGAAAAAATGAGCGGTATTCAAAGTGTAAGAGTTCAATTAGCGGAACCTGAACGCTCAATATTCCAAGATAAAGATGAAGCTCCAACGGCGTCTGTTATGCTTATTTTAAAACCTGGATATAGATTGAGATCAAGTCAGGTTAAAGCTATTAAAAATCTCGTTGCTTATTCTGTCCCACGAATGACTCCGGATAGAGTTTTTATAACAGACCAAGCAGGAAACAGTTTATCTGATGAAAACGGAAAAAACTCCAATGATATGGAAAGTTTTAAAAATAATCTTGAAAAACAAACCTCAGAAAAAGTTATAGATGTTTTAGAAAAAATTGTCGGAAAAGATAATGTAAACGTTCAAGTGTCTGCGGATGTTGATTTTAATAGTGCAAAAGCGACTATAGAAAGTTATATTCCTGTAGGCGGGGATAATGCTCAGGGTGTTGTAACAAGTTCTCAAAGTGAAATAGAAACTTACGAAAATCCTAATCAAACTCCTGCGGGAGCTAATGTTGACAGAAAAAATCTTAATTACTCAAAAGAAAAAAATGCTGTAAATTACAGTGTTTCCAAAGAAGTTAAACAAATAATTTATGCTCCCGGAACAATAAAAAGAATGACAATTGCAGTTGTTGTTAATAAAGTTTTGACCCAAAAAGAAAAAGACGAATTAAAAGGTTTAATTTTATCTGCAGCAGGTGCTGATTATGAAAGAGGAGATGTAATAACAGTTACAAGTTTACAATTTGAAGGACTTGCAGAAGAAAAGACTGCTCAAGAAGAAGTAATGAAAGAATTTAAAAAAGATTCAACAGTTGATTATGTAACAACAAAATTGGGTCCATTATTTGTAGTCTTGATTTTAGGACTTGTAGCTTTATTTATAATCAAAGATTTATTGTCAAAAGCCGGAAAAATCTATGGCAAAGAAGATACATATAAAGCTCAAAAAATTATTGAACCAACTTTGCCTGAAATTAAAGATGAAATACCGGATATTATTTTATCAGAGACGTTACCTACTATTGAAGCACATCTTGATCCTGAATTAGAAAAAACAAGAATGGAGCTTAATGAAACGATTATGGCTGATCCTGCAGAAGCCGCACGCATATTAACATCATTTATTAAGGATTAACAATAATGGCACCAACTAATACGAATGCGAATAAACAACCACAACAAGAGTTATCTTTAGGAACAATGACTTCTACTCAGAAAGTTGCAGCCTTATTAATATTATTAGGTCCGACTACTGCCAGTGAAGTTTTAAAAAATATATCGGATGAAGATTTATTGGAACAAATTACACTGGAAATCGCAAGTTTGAATAAAGTTCCATCTGATATTTTAAGTGATATTCTTGAAGAATTTAAAGCTTTATTCCAAGCAAGCACATACCTTTCATCAGGTGGTATGAATTATGCAAAACAATTATTAGAATTGACTTATGGTGAAAGCCAAGCTGAAAAAATGCTTAATAAATTAGTTACATTGATGAATTCAAATCCGTTTCAATTTTTCAATGAAGCTGACCCCGGACAGTTGGCAACATCATTTCAAAATGAAAATCCGCAGTTAATTGCGTTGATTATGGCATATTTAAAACCTGAGCATTCGGCAAAAGTTTTGAACTTTTTACCGCCCGAAACTCAAGCACAAGTTGCAATGAAAATTGCTGATATGGATACAACAAACCCAGAAATTTTGACAGATATCGAAAAGATAGTTGAAACAAAATTCTCATCAGTAATGGTTCAAGACTTCTCGAAAGCTGGTGGTATTGATACACTGGCAAATATTTTAAACCGTGCGGACAGAAATACAGAAAAGAATGTAATAGAACTTTTGGAAGTTGAAAATCCACCATTAGCGGAAGAAGTTCGTGAATTGATGTTCGTATTTGAAGACATTATTAATCTTGATGACAGAGCTATTCAAAGAATTCTTCGTGAAGTTGATACAAAAGATTTGGCATTGTCATTAAAAGGTACTAAACAAGATCTTAGAGATAAAATCTTTAGAAATATGTCTGATAGAGCTCAAGAAATGTTGAAAGACGAAATTGAATACCTTGGACCTGTTAGAGCAAAAGAAGTACAAGAAGTTCAAACAAAGATTATTGGTATTATCAGAAATCTTGAAGTATTTGGTGAAATTACTATTTCTAGAGATAACAATGAGGACGAATTAATTGACTAGGATTAGAGGAACAAATGTTCAAATAGGTGGTAATTTTGTGCTGCCTATAGAAAAACAAGAAGCTCCCGAAACGATAAAATTAAAAGCAAAATTAAATTCTCTGGCAGATGAAATAAGAAAAATTGAACTTCAAAAAGAAGAAATAATTAAATCTGGTCAAAAACAAGCTGAGGAATTGATTAATGAAGCAAAGTTAAAAATAGAAGCAGAAAATAATGAAATAGCAAAAAAAAGAGAAGCTGACCAAAAAGCTTTTGAAGAAAATCTCGCTCAAGAAGCCGAAAAAATTAAATCAGAAGCTTATCAAACAGGTTATGATGATGGTTATAAACAAGGATATGTTGTTACTGTAAATGAGCTTGAAAATAAAATTCATGCTGTTGATACGTTTACAAAGTGTCAATTTGAGATAAAAAACAACATAATTAAATCTTCAGAACTTGATATTATAAGTTTGGTTGTTGAAATTGCAAAAAAAGTTTGCACAAAATCACTGGAATTAAATCCTGAAATTATAAAATTACTTACAGTAAACGCTATTAAAGAATTAAAAGATAAAGAAGATATTACTATTATTATAAATCCAAAATTAATGGAAGTAATGAATTCTATATCAGAGGCTCTAAAAGAGGATATTCCTCAATTGCAAAGTATAAAAATTGTGGAAGATAAAAATGTTTCTCCCGATGGTACTATTGTGGAATCACTGTTGAGTCGTGTGGATTGCAGAGTTAAATCACAAATAAATGAAATTGCCGATAAATTATTTGAAACTTATAATTCTGAAGATGAAGAGTTTGAAAAGTTTTTAATGTCTTTATCAGAACCGGATATTTCAAGTTTTGAAAATATTGAATTGTCTGATGATGCAAATATAGAATCATTCTTGGAAGAATTGGAAGATATTTCTTCATACGAAGATAAAATTCGTGATGAAGATGCTTTATATTACGATAATTTAGACTTAGAAGAATTGAGAAAAGAAGATTTTGCACAAAACGAAGAAGAAAATGTAGGACAATCTATTGAATCTCAAGAAGAAAATAATGATATAAATTGGGATGAGATAGAAGATATTCTTTCTGATAATTCATCAGAAAAACCTGAAATTGTCCAAGATTCTCAGGATATTGATATTAACAATATTGATGATATCGTTAAAAATATTGATTTATCTGTTAAAGATACAGAAAAAGATATTATTCCTAATGAGGAAATATTATCTGAAACTAAAAATGATGAAGAACCTAAAGATTACCCTAATAAAGAGAATTTAAAGGGTGAGGATAATGTATAACAAAAAAAAATACTTACAAATAGTTGAAGAAACAAAAACAATAAAAGAAATAGGTAGAGTAACACAAGTTATCGGATTGATAATAGAATCAGAAGGTCCACAGGCTAGTATAGGTGATTTATGTTATATTTATCCGAATGCTAATAGCGAACCTATTTGGTCAGAAGTCGTAGGTTTTAAACAATCAGACGATGGCAGAGCTGATAAAATTCAATTAATGCCTCTTGGCAAAATGGAAGGTATCCAACCAGGTGCAATAGTTGTAAATACCGGAGCACCTATGAAAATAAAAGTAGGTGAACAGCTTTTAGGAAGAGTCTTGGATGGATTGGGAAATCCGATAGATAATTTGGGAGAAATTCACTGTCAGACATACCGTTCTACAAAAGCGGACATAATAAATCCTTTAAAAAGAAATCGTATTTGTGAGCCGTTACCTCTGGGTATAAAATCTGTTGACGGATTCATAACTGTAGGTAAAGGTCAGCGTATGGGGATTTTTGCAGGTTCCGGTGTCGGGAAAAGTACAACCATGGGTATGATGGCCAAAAATACAACTGCTGATGTCAATGTAATTGCGCTAATCGGTGAACGTGGACGTGAGGTTAAAGAATTTATTGAGGATATTTTAGGCGAAGAAGGTTTACGTCGTTCAGTTGTCGTTGCTTCAACTTCTGATGCTCCTGATTTGGTAAAAATTAAAGCGGCCTTTGTTGCAACAACCATTGCTGAATATTTTAGAGATAAAGGATTAGATGTTTTATTTATGCTTGATT
>CADCPD010000100.1 GCA_902803265.1 uncultured bacterium
AGGTAATTAAATTAATATCCTCGTTAAATTCAAAGAAAAGTGTGAAAAGTGTGTTAGTCAAGCCGCCAACAAGGTGGCTTTTTTATTTGGGAAAAAATAAAAAATATTCGCCCTTTGAGTAATGAACCGTAATTGTTATATTCTGCAACAATTAGTCCGCACTGTTTGAGCATTTGCGAGTTTGCGGACTTAATGCGGAATATATACAAATTACGTGTGAATTGCGAGCAGGGCAGGAGTTTCTTTGTTTCCCGTTTCTTTGCGGTCAAAGAAATGGGGAAATACCTTAAAATAAAAATTCAGCATTATATATTTAATGGTTTTTGTTAGAAAATTTACCGTAATGTATTTAAAAAGTCGGTTAACTCTTTAACAGAATAATTATCATTTATGATAAACAACTTTTTACCTGTTTCTTTTTCAACATTTTCTACTGTGTTTCCGTCCAAAAAAATGTGGGAAAAGGCTTTTAGCATAACGGCAGAAATTACTGCATAATCAGCATCTTCGTTTTTTATTGTGTTTATCAAATCATCTGATGTTATTAATCCTGCAACTGTTATTGTATTTCCCCAGTAAGTTGATTTAACCGGAGTTACTTTTGTTGTAAGGTTTCTAATTTTGTTTAGTTTATCTGAAATTTTTTCAAAAGCGCATTTTGCAGCGTATGATGTTGCAAAGATTATTTTTAGAGGTTTATTTATTTTTTTTGGTAATTTTAGTTTTTCAAAATTGTCCAGCAATAATCTTATTGAACCTACGCCGTCATCAAGTTGAGAAAAACTTCCGTAGTATTTTGTTTCAGGAATATCTTTTTCTGCAAGAATAAAAAATTCATCAGAACAGCAGACGTTTTTGTATTTTGAAGATATTTCTATTGTCTTTTGAGCAACCTCTTTTGTAACAGGTTTTAATTCTGTTTTTCTGAATTGTGTTAATCCGACAGGTACAATTGCCGTTGAAAGAATTACGCTTTTAAATTTAGCTAAATCTGATAATGTTCTTTCAAGTTCCTCTCCGTCATTATATTCAGGACAGAGCACAACCTGAACGTGAATTGGAATTTGATGTTTTTTTAGCCATTTTAAATCATTTATTATATTTGCGGCATTAGGATTTTTCAGCATTTTTACACGCAAATCCGGATTTGTTGTATGAACAGAAACATACAAAGGTCCAAGCATTAATTTAGAAATACGTTCTCTGTCTTCTTCTTTAAGGTTTGTCATTGTTATGTACGTCCCTTGAAGGTATGAAAGTCTGTAATCATCATCTTTTACGTACAAAGTGTCTCTTAAACCTTTTGGCTGCTGGTCTACGAAACAAAAAATACATTTGTTTAAACATGGTTTAACTTTGTCAAAAACAGCGCTTTCGAAAATTAATCCCAAATCTTCGTCATAATCCTTTTCAAGCTCTATTTCTTCAAGTTCGCCGTTTTTTTTCTTTATTACAATAGTTAATTCTTCTGTTTTTGTATAAAAGTTGTAGTCAATTAAGTCTTTTAATTCGACATTATCAATGCTTACAAGCTCATCTCCGGCTTGTATTTCCAGTTCTTCTGCTATTGAATTTTCTTTTATACCGCTAATTATTGCCATTTTCTTTTTCTAAACTTTCAATAAATTCTATGAAATTTTTATACTGTTTTACTGTATTATCAAGCATTACTCTGCCGTAAAAAGTATTTGGAGTATATTCATCGTTTAAAATCTTTTCTGCCTGAATTTTATGATTCATTGCCGTTGATTTTATGTTGAATAATAAATCTGCAACTTCTGTTTTTTCAAGCATTGACGCACATGTTATTTTTATGTTGGTATTTGCAAAAAACTGAACAGGATTTTCTGAAATAGGTTTTAATATTTCTTCTTTTAAATTTTCACGTCCTGATTGTGTAATTGTATAATAACAAAACTGTTTTCCACCATCAGAAAGAGTTTTTCTTGAATTTACATAACCTTTTTCTTCCAAAATTTTTAGAGCAGGTTTTATAGAACCAAAGCTCGGAGTTATATATGCTCCAAAGTAATCTTTTATGTATTTTGAAATTTTATACATTGTAAGCTCTCTTTTTGAGAGTACAAACAGAATCAGAAGGTTTATCATGTCTTAAATTTAACACAAAATTTATTTTATGTGTACAAATTTTATGTTTCGTATAAAATTATTCTATGAAGGTTTTGGAAAAAGAAAGTATAAAAGATATAGTAAAAAATACCGAATTCAGACATTTGGCAATAATTATGGACGGTAACAGAAGATGGGCAAAAGAACATAATCTTCCGTCAGCGTTCGGGCATAAAAAAGGCGTTACAGCATTAAAAAATGCAGTAAGAGCATGTGATAAATTTGGTATAGAATATTTAACCGTTTATGCGTTTTCAACTGAAAACTGGAATAGAAAAAAAGAAGAAGTTGATTTCCTGATGGGTTTAATAAAAACAACTTTGGATAATGAATTGGCAGAATTGTATGATGAAAATGTTGTTATTAATTTCATTGGTGATATTTCAAAATTAAGTCCTATATTACAAGAAACAATGGCAAATTCTGTTGAAAAAACTAAAAATAATACAGGTGTTAAATTAAATATTGCTATTAACTACGGTGGCAGAGCAGAAATTGTAAATGCCGTTAAAAATATTGTTAAAAAAGGCATAAAAGAAGAAGATATAACCGAAGAACTTATTACGAATGAATTATATACAGGTTCTACGCCAATGCCGGATTTATTAATCAGAACAGGCGGAGAAATGAGAATTTCAAATTATCTTTTGTGGCAGATTGCCTATTCTGAATTTTACGTAACAGATAAGTATTGGCCGGAATTTGACGAAGATGCACTTTCTGATGCAATTATTGAATACAATTCAAGACAAAGAAGATTTGGAGCGTAATTTATGGAAATTGTTCTTGCAACGAATAATGAACATAAACTTAAAGAAGTAGAAGAAATTTGTAAAAATTTAGATGTAAAATTTATTTTGCCCCCAAAAGAATTTAATCCTGAAGAAAATGGGATATCTTTTGAAGAAAATTCTTATATAAAAGCAAAAGCTGCAAATATTTTAACCCATAAATATACTCTTGCGGATGATTCTGGTTTGTGCGTTAAAGCTCTTAACGGAGCACCGGGATTATATTCAAACAGATTTGCAGGAACGCAGCAGGAAAAAATTGATAAAATTTTGAAACTTTTGGAAGATAAAGATGACCGTTCTGCAAAATTTGTGTGTGTTATGACTTTACTTGATAAAGAAGGTAATGTTAAATTTGTCGCAAAAGGTGAATGCAAAGGTTCAATAGTAAAAACGCAAAAAGGTGTTAACGGTTTTGGTTATGATCCGGTATTTTTACCGGAAGGTAAAACATTGACTATGGCTGAACTTTCGGAAGATGAAAAAAATGAAATTTCCCACCGCAGAAATGCCCTCAATCAGGTTATTGATTTTTTAAAAACGCTTGATAAATAATGCTTTTTTTAACTTGATTTTAATCTTCTTTGTAGGATAATTGTATTATAGAGTAAAAAACGTGAAATTTTTCACGATTAAAACATTTATGAAATATTAGAAGTATAAAGGAGATTACGAATGACAACTGAAAGTCAAAACAAGGTTGACATTGCAGTTTTGGACAAAATCATCGCTGATTGCGGTGGTGACAAGTCTCATTTAATTGCTATGTTGCAAAAAGTACAGGAAGTATACAAATATGTTCCTGAAGAAGCTATGATTTACATCGGTACAAAAGTAGAAGATTTATCACCTGCTACAGTATTTGGTGTTGCTACATTCTATGCTCAATTTTCATTAGACCCTAAAGGTAAATATGAAATCAGATGTTGCGACGGTACAGCATGCCACGTTAGAGGTTCAATGCCTGTATTAAACGCAATAAGAGCAAAATTAGATTTAAAAGATGGTAAATTTACAACAGATGACGGGTTATTCTCGCTTGAAACAGTAAGCTGTTTAGGTGCTTGTGGTTTGGCTCCTGTTGTTGTAGTAAACGGTAAAGTTTATCCTCAAATGACATCTGATGCTATTAAAGTTGTTTTAGACACTATTCTTCAGGAGGAAAATAAATAATGGAATTAAATATAGATATTCAAAAAGAGCAAGAAAACGCTCAAGAAGAAATTAAAAATCAAGGTTTCAGAGTTTTAGTATGCGGCGGTACAGGTTGCGTTGCTAATGGTTCTGAAAAAGTTATGGAAAAATTCAGAGAATTAGGTGCTAATGTTGCAACATTAAGCGCTCATGACAAAATGACAGTTGTTCCTACAGGTTGTCATGGTTTCTGCGAACAAGGTGTTCTTGTTGTTTTACCTGAACAACATACAACTTATGTTAAAGTAAAACTTGAAGATGTTGAAGAAATCTTTAATTCTCATATCGTAGGCGGAAAACCTGTTGAAAGATTACTTTATGTTGATCCAAAAACTCAACAACACGTTATGAAAAACGATGATATCAATTTCTATGCAAAACAAACTCGTACAGCTTTAGAAAATTGCGGTCATATTAATGCTGAATCTTTAGATGAAGCATTAGCTGTTCATGGTTATGAAGCTTTAGCAAATATTATAAAAGAAAATAATCCTGATGCAGTTATTCAAGAAGTTTTGGATTCAGGTTTAAGAGGTAGAGGCGGCGCAGGTTTCCCTACAGGTTTAAAATGGAAATTTACTGCTGCTAACAAAGGTGGAAAATCTTACGTTGTATGTAACGGTGACGAAGGTGACCCAGGTGCTTTCATGGACAGATCAGTTATGGAAGGTGACCCTCACAAACTTTTAGAAGGTATGGCAATTGCTGCATTTGCAATTGGTGCTGACGAAGGTTATATCTACGTTCGTGCTGAATACCCTCTCGCAATCAAACGTTTGAGAAAAGCTATTGCTGATGCTGAAGAAAGACATTATTTAGGTAAAAATATAATGGGAACAGAATTCTCATTTACTTTACATATTAAAGAAGGTGCCGGCGCATTTGTTTGCGGTGAAGAATCAGCTCTTATCGCTTCTATTGAAGGTGAAAGAGGTATGCCAAGACCAAAACCGCCATTTCCTGCAAATAAAGGTTTATTCGGAAGACCTACATTGATTAACAACGTAGAAACTCTTGCTAATATCCCTGTAATCATGAGAAAAGGCGCTAAATGGTTCTCATCTATGGGTACAGAAACTTCAAAAGGTACTAAAACATTCGCTTTAACAGGTGAAGTAAACAATAC
>CADCPD010000101.1 GCA_902803265.1 uncultured bacterium
ATTAAGTATTTTTCTCTGAAAAAATTGCCTTTTAATCTATTACTGGATTTGAGGAGTATTCTGTCTATAAAACATACAAAAAATCCAAGAGGTAATCTTGGATTTTTTGTTTAATATAAGCTATTTATTTTTAATAGCCGCATCAATCAAACCTTTAAACAACGGATGTGGTTTTTCAGGTCTTGATTTAAATTCAGGGTGAAATTGTGAAGCGACAAACCAATCATTTTGAGGAAGTTCCACAATTTCTGCCAATTTACCATCAGGTGACATTCCGCTAAATACCAATCCTGCATTAGAAATTTGATCTAAATATTCGTTATTAACTTCATATCTATGTCTATGGCGTTCATAAATAACATCAGAACCATAAACTTTTTTAGCAATTGAACCATCCTTCAAATGACATTCATATTGACCCAATCTCATTGTTCCTCCGTACGCTGTAACATTCTTTTGTTCAAGCATTAAGTCAATAACAGGATTTTTACAATTATCATCAAATTCTTTTGAATTAGCATCTTCTAAGCCAACAACATTTCTTGCATATTCAATAACTGCACATTGCATACCTAAACAAAGCCCTAAGAACGGTACGTTATTTTCTCTTGCATATTTGATAACATTCAATTTGCCCTCAATACCTCTAATTCCAAAGCCACCTGGAACAACAACCGCATCAATATCTTTCATAAGAGTTTTACAGCATTCATAATCTATGCAATCTTCAGAATTTATCCAATGAATATTAACTTTAGCCTCATTTGCATAACCAGCATGTTTTAACGATTCAACAACAGAAATATACGCATCTGACAATTTTGTGTATTTACCTGCAATCGCAACTTCTAAAGTGGTTTTTGGATTATTAATTCTTCTAACTAAATCCTCCCATGATTTTAAATCTGCTCTCTTATAGCATGTATTCAACATATTCAATACAACAGCTGCCATATTTTGTTCTTCTAATGCAAGTGGAACTTCATAGATACTTTTCATATCTCTGCACTCAATTACCGCATCTTTCGGAACAGAACAAAACAAGGCAAGCTTTTCTTTTTCATCCTGAGGAATAGGATAAGATGTTCTACAAACCAATATTTCAGGATGTATACCGTAACTTCTTAAAACATTTACACTGTGTTGAGACGGTTTTGTTTTGAGTTCGCCTGATGTAGGAAGATATGGTATCAACGTACAGTGAATTGATATTGCATTACCCATTCCTTGTTCTGTCTTAAATTGTCTTACAGCTTCAATAAACGGTAATCCTTCAATGTCACCTATTGTTCCGCCAATTTCAATAATCATAAAGTCCGGCTTAAATTCTTCTGTAGCTTTTATAATTCTTGATTTAATTTCATTAGTAATATGAGGAATAGTTTGAACAGTAGCGCCCAAATACTCACCCTTACGTTCCTTATTTATAACAGTTTGGTAAACGCTTCCTGACGTAACATTATTAATTTTACCAAAATTAGCATCAATAAATCTTTCATAATGTCCCAAATCCAAATCAGTTTCGGCACCATCATCAGTAACAAAAACTTCACCATGTTGGAACGGACTCATTGTTCCGGGGTCGACATTTATATAAGGATCAAATTTCTGAATAGCAACAGAAAAGCCCCTTGCTCTCAATAATTTTCCTAATGAAGCACCAATAATCCCTTTACCAAGCGAACTTACAACACCGCCTGTAATAAATATATACTTTGTCATTTCTCCCCCAACAACCTATATAAAAAATTATATAAAATTACTAATTAATTTTTGGAACTCTAAAGAAACCATTTTCTTCTTCAGGTGCATTTTGCATCAATTGTTCCTTTGAACAATCGTAATGTATTTCATCGTCTCTCATAACATTACAAAAATCAACAACATGAGATAAAGGTTCAACATTAGACGTATCAACTTCATTCATCTGTTCAACATACATCAAAACATCACCCAATTGTTTAGAAAATTTTTCTTTTTCTTCTTCTGTCAACTCTAATCTTGCCAACTTAGCAACGTGTTCAACATCTTTTATAGTAATCATAAATCATATCTCCAAGTTAAAATAATTATAACATAAACCAAAATTATTCACAAAATTATTAAACATTTCTAACATAATAATTCTCATCATTTCCTAACAATAACTTAAGTTCATTAAATTTAGTATTATCAGGGATTTGTTTCAAAATTATTGCACATTTTTCTCTGATGGTATATTCAGGTAACTTTGCACATTTCAAAAGCAAATCAAACAAATCTTTCTCATTTAAGTAAGTATAAAAAACAGCTAAAGTTTCCAAACACCAATAAATTTTAAAGTATTGTTTATTAGAAGTATATTTTTTAGATTTATAAGAAATTTTTGTAAGTTCATCTAACGCGATAAAAATAATATCCTTCATTTTATTAGCAATAAATTTTGAAAAATTTACATCATCTTTAAGATACTGAATAGCATCAATATCAAGGCGGCAAACATTGGAATCAATATCAATTATTGAATTTGCAAAAATTTCATAAAATTTTTCATCTTTAAAATATTCTTTATAAACTGGAATCAATTGTAATATTTTATACGCAACAGCCTGACGAACTTTGCCATCTATACCGGTAAGATTTTCCATAAGTATTTCAGCATCAGATTTTGAACGTATCTCAGTTAAATTTAAAACTGCAGCCTGCTTCTCTAACACAGAACCAGATTTTAAGATATTAAATATTAAATCAGTATCATAAATTTTGCTACATAAATTAACAACATCGTTTAAATTTTCATTCAAATTATCCATATAAGAAATTATAACATGAAGAATACTAGCCTTGAATGAACAAAAATAATCCTAACGTAGGATAAAATATAAGGTTTCAAACACTATACTTATTAGAAAAGGAGGGACAGCAAATGGGATTTTTAGCAATTTTTAAAGATGCATTTGGGATTAAAGATGAAGATAATATTAAAATTGGATTATCAAGATTTAATTTAGCAGATAACGCAGAAGAAGCAGTTACAAAACCAGAAATTTCTATCAGAAACAAAGCTGTTAAATTATCTGATTTAATGCGAAAATCAAATTCATACTAATTATGACAACAATAAAAAGTGGTCGGATACCGTTGTATCCGACCACTTTTTCATTTAGGCAAAATTAATACATCCCAATAATATTTCTTACGTCAGTAAGAACTTTTTTGGAAACAGCTCTTGCTTTTTCGGTACCCACAGCCAAAATTTCTTTTACTTCATTAATATGATTTTCGTTGTACTTACGTTTTTCTCTTATTTCTTTAAATTTATCATTAATCTTTAAAGCTAATTGTCTTTTACAATCAGCACAACCTCGCTGACCAGCAGAACATTCAGAACTAATTTTAGAAATTTCTTCTTCAGAACCAAAAATTTGCCAATACTTAAATGCAACTTCACATTTATCTGGATGACCCAAATCATCTTTACGAACTCTTGAACGATCAGTAATACATTGCATAATACGTTTTTGAGTTGTAGTTTCGTCATCAGATATCTTTATATCATTATTAAACGATTTGCCCATTTTTTGACCATCTACGCCACAAATCAAAGCACAATTATTAAGTAACGGCTGTGGTTCAACAAAATAATCAGTATTATAAACATTATTAAAACGACGAACCATATCTCGCGTAAGTTCAACGTGAGCTACCTGATCTTTACCAACAGGCACAAAATGAGCATTTACAGCCATAATATCAGCACTCATAAGCACTGGATAACCCATTAATCCAAAACCTATTTGAGAATTTTGACCTTGTTTATTCTTCAAAATTTTAGCCATATCTTTCAATGTAGGATCTCTTTCAACCCAATTTTGAGGAGTAACCATACCTAAATATACATTTAATTCAGCAATTTCAGGAATTGTAGATTGAACAAATATCGTAGCTTTCTCAGGATTGATACCGCAAGCAAGCCAATCAATCACAACATTAATGACATTATCTTTCAAAACATCTGTTTTATCATAACCGGTAGTTAAAGCATGCCAATCTGCAACAGAGAAATAACATTCATATTCATTCTGAAGCTTGTTCCAATTATCAAGAACTCCTAAGTAGTGTCCAAGGTGCAATCTACCTGTAGGACGCATTCCTGACATAATTCTTTTCATTTCTTCCATATTTGCCTCCTCAAGAGTATTTTATACAAAAATCTATAATTTGCCAATAAAATCAATAACCTTATCAAAACACCATTCATTTAACCAATGATTACCCTTTTTTGATAAAAATAATTCAGCAGAATCATTTTCGTTTGCAAGCGCCATAGAATTATAATACGGAGCGATTTTATCAGCTTTTGAATGCATAATCAAAATAGGACATTCAACTTTTGAAATTTTTGATAAATTATCAAATTTCTGAATAAATTTGCAACCTCTGATTAAATGTACAGATATTGCACGAAGCATATACATTCTCATTTTTTTAAAATAAAATTTTGAGATATCAATAGCAGCAGACTTAATATCTTTTATCGGGGATTGAAGTATCAAAGCTTTGACAGAATAATTTTTTGCAGTTTCAACAGCAACCGTAGTTCCTAAAGAATGACCCCAAAGAATAATATTTTCAGTAAAAACAGCTAATGCATTCAACTTTTCTATTGCTGCTTGCGCATCAAGATATATACCTCTTTCTGAAGGCAAGCCCCCGCTTTTGTAGTGCCCCCTGTAACTTAATAAAAATAATCCCAGCCCATTATCTAAACACAATTTCGCGACATCTTGATGTGCAAGAATAGATTCTGCCTGACCATGAAAAAATAGTATCACTGGGTTATTATCTTTTGGCGGGATATACCAAGCATATAATTTTGCATTATCTTTTGTTATAAAACGAATAGGAGTAAATTTTTTCAAAAGTGATTTTTCAACTTTTTGAGCTCTCAGTTTAGCAGGTTGAAATATCAAATAATTTTCCATAGAAAGTCTTATAGGTCTAAGCCACTTTGCACCTGTAAAAAGCGGATAGAAAAAAAGATAAATAGCCTTTTTAAACAATAATAGATAAAATAATATCTTACGCATAAAACTCATTATAACATGTAATATTTTTCTATTCAAAAAATTTACGCAAATATCTGCCTGTATAAGAATTTTCGTTTTGAGAAACCTGCTTTGGAGTACCTTTTGCAACGATATTACCACCGTTATAGCCCCCATCAGGGCCTAAATCAATTATATAATCTGCTACCTTTATTAAATCCAAATTATGTTCAATGATAAGAATAGTATTACCACTATCAGCAAGCTGATGAATAATTTTTATAAGCTTATCCAAATCATTCCAATGCAAACCGACAGAAGGTTCATCCATAAGATAAAGAGTTTTTCCCGTTGAACGTTTGTTAAGTTCAGATGCAAGTTTAATACGTTGAGCTTCTCCGCCTGAAAGCGTAGTTGCGCTCTGCCCAAGTTTTATATAATCAAGCCCGACATCATTTAATACCTGAAGCTTTCTTTTAATATTCGGAACACTGTCAAAAAATTCCAAAGCCTCTTTAACAGACATTTCAAGAACATCAGATATTGTTTTACCTTTGTATTTAACTTCCAATGTTTCTCTATTATAACGCTTACCCTTGCAAACATCACATTTAACATAAACATCAGACAAGAAATTCATTTCTATTTTTAAAACACCATCACCTTTACAAGCCTCACATCTTCCGCCTTTAACATTAAAGCTAAATCTACCAGCCTTATAACCTCGAATTTTAGCTTCATTGGTCTTAGCAAATAAATCACGAATATGAGTAAATACATCCGTATATGTTGCAGGATTTGAACGCGGAGTTCTTCCTATCGGAGATTGGTCAATATCAATAACTTTATCAATATGTTCAAAACCTTCAATTAAATCCACACCTTGCGGTTTCGGCTTATTATGTCTTAATTCGTATTTTGCATACTCATAAATTAAATCCTGCATTAGCGTAGATTTACCTGAACCTGATACACCTGTTAAAACAACTATTTTACCTAACGGAATATCAATATCAAGATTTTTTAAATTATTCAAATGTGCATTTTTTATTCTCAAAAATTCGCCGTTTCCTTCGCGGGTAGTTTTTGGAATAGGTATAAATTTTTCACCTGATAAATATTTTCCTGTAATAGACTTATCTGTTTTTATAATATCTTCTACAGAACCTTGAGCAACAATATGTCCGCCATCCAAGCCGGCATTCGGTCCGATATCTACAATATAATCTGCATTTCTTATTGTATCTTCATCATGTTCAACAACTATCAGTGTATTACCCAAATTACGCAATTTCAAAAGGGTTTTAATAAGTTGGTCATTATCCTTTTGATGAAGCCCAATTGATGGTTCATCAAGAACATATAAAACGCCTGAAAGTCCGCTTCCGATTTGAGTTGCAAGACGAATTCTCTGAGCTTCTCCGCCCGATAAAGTTGATGCCATTCTTGCCAAATCCAAATAATTTAATCCTACGTCAATTAAAAATTTTAATCTTGCTCTGATTTCATCTAAAATTTGTTTTGCAATTGTAAGCTGATATTCAGAAAGTTCAAGATATAAATCAGAAATAAATTCAAATTCTTCTGTTACAGACATTTGTGTAAATTCATAAATGTTCTTCCCGTTTATTTTTACCGCAAGAGGAAATGGTTTTAACCTTGCGCCATGACAAGCAGGACAAGGTTTCATAATCATATATTTTTGAATTTCTTCTATCCAGTAATCACCTGAAGTTTCGTTATATCTTTTTTCCAAAAACGGTATAACACCTTCATAATAACTGTAACGTGTGCGATAACGCTTTGAGCCAAAATCTTTAACCGTCATTTGTATCGGTTCTTTACTTCCGTACAAAATAATATCTTTTGCCTGCGCAGATAATGTTTCAAACGGAGCATTATAATCTATTCCAAACGCATTACAAACAGACTGAAGCATATCATCATAATAAGTATTTGAAGTTTTATTCCAAGGATAAATAGCTCCATTTGCAAGAGATTTTGATTTATCCGGAACAATCAAATCCGGATCTAATTTATAATCAATACCTAAACCAGAACAAACATCACACGCTCCATATGGATTATTAAAACTGAAAATTCTTGGCGCAAGTTCATCAAAGCTTAAATTACACTTGCTGCAGGCAAGTTTTTCACTGTAAATTTTTTCTTTATTTTCCCCTGCAACATCTATTTTACAAATACCGTCTGCTTTTTTAAGTGCAATCTGAATA
>CADCPD010000102.1 GCA_902803265.1 uncultured bacterium
AACAATATGCATCTTTTGATGCTTTGGGTTGGAAAAAAGGGTCAAGATTATATATTTATATAAATAATTGCCATTATGATGCACCTCCTGCTGCTTTGGCTGCTTTACTTGCGCATGAAGCATTGCACCAAGATGAATATAATTCTCTTGCAGAAGAAACTTATGCTTGGACAATGGAAGCTGCTGTATGGTGTGAAATGTGTGAACTTTATCCTAATGAAACAAAAGTTTCGCATCCTCTTGCAACAAGAGAAAATACTCTAAAAAAATTGTTTATAAAAGGCAGATATTCTAACAGATATATTAAGAAGAGTGTTCATTCCAATACAGGGTATCAAAATTTACCTCAAACTTCACCTGGATTTGAAGATTTATAAGGCTTTTTTATGGATAAAAAATATTATGTATATATTTTGTTAACCGAAAATAACACATTATATTGTGGTTATACTGATGATGTTCTGAAACGTTTTGAAAAACATAAACAAGGATTGGCGGCAAAATATACCAGAGCGAACAAACCTGTTAAAATAGTATATACAAAAGAATTTGATTCAAAATCTGAAGCTATGAAAGAAGAAGCTAGGATAAAACATCTTTCAAGACTTCAAAAATTGGACTTAATAAAAAATTTCGAAAAATAGTTTTTCTTGTATTTCTATGTAAAGATATGTAAAAAATGTTATTATTACGGTCAATTTTATATCTTTACAAGTATTATTGCATTTGTTAATAAAAGAAGTAATGTGTGGTATATAAAAAGGAGGCAATATGTATCCGGATATGAATGTTAATGGTGTAGGCGGAGCAAAAGGTTCAGGTCGTACTGATGAAACAATACGCAGAACAGAACAAGATCCAAGAGATATTAATGTTTTTGGTAATTCAAGAGTTGATGATAATGAAGAAAACTCTTCAATGCGTTTTATAAATAATCATAAAAGAATCGCTGAAGAAGCTTCTCAACAAACTGCATCTTGGATTGATAAAGTAAAAGAATATATGAGCCAGGGTTATTCTCAATCTAAAGCTATGCAAATGGCTGATGAAGATACAGGCAGCGGTAATGTTTCAAGAGAAGCTCTTGTTCAGAAACTTGTAGATCAAGGTTATGATCGTGAATTTGCAGAAAGAAAAGTTCCTAGAAATTGGGATGATATGCGTGATTATGCAAGACAAAAAGGCGAAATTCAAGGCGAAGCAAGAGTTCGTGAACTTGATCAAAAACTTGAAAATATTAAGCGTCCAAGATAATTTTTAAATTATAAATTTTAAAGAAGGAACAATTTATTTGCTCCTTCTTTTTTGCTAAAATAGCAATTATATATATTTACATTTATTATTAAACTGTTATAATAAGCATTATTAGTAGTATAAAAAGGAGGCAATATGTATCCGGATATGAATGTTAATGGTGTAGGCGGAGCAAAAGGTTCTGGTCGTACTGATGAAACAAGACGCAGAACAGAACAAGATCCAAGAGATATTAATGTTTTTGGTGAATCAAGAGTTGAAGATGATGAAGACAATGCTACAATGAGATTTATAAATAATCAAAAAAGAATTGCAGAAGAAGCTTCTCAACAAACTGCATCATGGATTGATAAAGTAAAAGAATACATGAATCAGGGCTATTCTCAATCTGAAGCCTCAAGATTAGCTGATGAGGATATTGATGGTGGTGAAATAACAAGAGAAAGTCTTGTTAATAGATTAGTTATTCAGGGTTATGACTATGAAACAGCGGAATCTCTTGTACCCAAAAATATTGAAACAAGAATTGCAGAAGCAAGGGCAGAAGGATCAAGACAAGCTATAAAAGACAATGATGCTATTTACAGAAAAGTTTTTGGCCCAAATTTTAGAACATACTTTAAATAAAACAGATAAATATTTAAACAAAAACAGGAACATCAAATGTTCCTGTTTTTGTTTGTTTTATATCTTTAAACATTAGTAAAAATTTAGGCAATTTTTTTTGTAAATTTTACTTTTATTAATTGTAGCAGTGTAGGTATTTTTATGCAGATTTGTAATATAGGGATTAAAATTCCTCAATTAAGTCTTAATAAACAATCAGTTACGCGTTTTAGAGATGTATCTAAACCTGATACCTTTGAATGTTCAAAACCTGCTGTTGAAACTGCTGTAAAAGAATTAAAACAAATAAAGACTGCTGATGGTAAAGAGAGATTTAATAAGGCTGAAGTCGGAAAATTCAGTGATTTATACAAAAAAAACAAAATAGATTTAGACACTGTGAAAACATTTGCAGATACGAATTTGAATATGTATAACATGAGTTCTGTCTACAAATTGTATCAGTCATCACTACCAGATGGTATTGATATGAAGAAAAATACTTATGAAATAATTCATAATCAGGTCAAAGATATTGAAAATAAAGGCCATGATGCCTTTGTTGGACAGAGCCTTTTTGATTCAAAACATGAATTTGTTATAAAAGACGAAACTGTCAATGAAAAATATACTTTTTCAAAAAAAGGCGATTTGCTTGCTAAATCATCTGTTGAAGATAAAGTTGTAAATGATAAAGCAGTCAGAAAAATTACTACGGAAGATTACAGAGCAAATTCAGTAAATACAAAATATCAAAATGCTGAAATAAATCCACAGACAAATAAAGTAGAAGGTTATATTACTCATAAAGAAGTAATTGATTATAAAGACTCAAAAGGCAATACCAAATATAAAAAGATTTCAGAGTTATCAAATGATGTTTTGGGAAATACTAATATTAAATTGGTTTATCCTGATGGCGAAGTTAAGAATATTTCTGAATCAAAAAAAGATTTAAAAACCGGAATTATTACCGTAAAGAAAGATTTTACTTCTCCTGACGGTACAAGAAGTCAATATTTATATGAAGATGATCCTCAAGGAAACAGAATTATTGATTACAAAATCACAAACGAAAACGGAAAAGTGATTTATCAAAATTCTCAAACTTTTGAAAAAATATCTGATACAAAATTTATAACATCAAATGATGCAAGAAAATATGAAATAAATGTTGGAGAACAATCACTTTCCATAAAAGAATTAGGACTTGGTAAAGAAGAAAATATTCACTTTAAAAAGAAAGTTGAAAAATTTAACAGAGAAGAAATGATTTCTCTTTTAAAAAAGGTTCCGGGACATTTGTTATTTGAAGCTGCTCAAGATGTAAAAAAATATAGCGGCTTAAAAAAAGATGAAGCTTTGCTTGCATATTCACTTTCTTCAGAAAAAAGAATAGCTTCTGCTGATAATTTGTTTATCTTTTTACATGAACTTGGTCATATAAAGGATTCTGAAACTGTAAAAAGTAAAAGCATGGAGCGTCATAATGACGAAATGCAATATTCTGGAAATAAAAAAATCCAAGATACATATTTAAAAGAATTAAGTAATTTTGTAAAAAAATTCCCTCACGAACAAAGAGAAAATGCCGGATATTTTTTGGAAAATGATTCTCATTACGCAGGGAAGTGGGGTGCTTTAGGTGAAATTGTTGCAGAAACAAATGCAATCGGATCTTCAATAATGACAAAAGATTCTGAATGTGTAAGCTTGAGAACAGATTATTTACAGGAAAATTTTCCTAAAACTATTGCAGAAATTAAAAATTCAATGCGTTGGAAAGATGATATTGATGCAATTGAATTTTATGGAACATAGTTTTAATCCGGAAATTGGAATTTAATTTTATCTCCAGAAAGTATTAAAATGTCTTCTCCATCTGAGGAAAGACCTGTTTTATATTCTGTATCATCTTTTATTTCATCTCTAACATCTTTTGGCAAAAAACTTTCTGCAATTGATAACGGTTTTATATTCATACTTTGAGACGTTCTGCCTGTTATATCAGCCTCGTTCCCATAAGAATTTATATTTGCGTTAGGAATAGGAGAAAAAGAAAAATCAGCATCATTCAAAAAATCGCAGCCCCATTTAAAAGGTTTTCTTTTATAGACAGTTTTTATTTCCTTGTTTATTTTATGCTCAATATTGTTCAAATCTTTATATTTTACAAGTGTAAAAGTAAAACTCGCTTCTTTAGCAGCTCTATTCGGACTTTTTACATCAGTCATTGATCCGTATATAATATAACCTTTTTTTAATTCTAATCCTGATAAATCTATGTTATTTGTTAGTTCAATTCTAACAATATCTTTTGGATACATTGTAGAAATTTCATCAATAGCTTTTGCTTTCATTGTTTGAGCATTTGCTGTCAATGTTGTACACATAAAAAATACAAATATTAATAAAACTTTTTTCATTTATTTCTTCTTATGTCCTTTTGTTAGATAAAAAACGACCAATAAAACAATTGTTGAAACTATTCCTATTGAGTTTGCTATGTAAGGTTGAAGATTAAATCCGATTTTATCTTGGAAAATATAACTTACAACTACGGCTGTCATAAATAGAGCCGGAATTAAAGTTATGAAATAAAATTTTGATTTTTTTCTCAAATAGTAAGTCAATGTCCATAAAACAAGAGCGGATAAAGCTTGATTTGCCCAACCAAAATACTGCCATAAAGTTGTATAATTTAGTCTGCTTAGTATTACTCCACACGACAAAATAACTGCAGTTAATAGTAATCTTTTCAAATTATTTTGATTTTTTAGATTTAAAAAGTCTGTAACTGTTAATCTAATGGAACGAAAGGCTGATCCACCTGAAGTTATTGAAAGTGCAACAATAGAAAGAATAGTTAAAGCTCCTCCGATTTTTCCAAGTAAACTTGTAGAAATTACAGAAACAACCCCACCTTGACCTGAAGCCTTTATTGCTTCAAAAAGTCCTGAAGAGTTATGGAAAAATGCTATAGCTAAAGTTGCCCAAATAAGAGCGATGATACCTTCTGTTACCATTGCGCCGTAAAATATTATTCTTCCGTCTCTTTCATTTGGTAAACATCTTGCCATTATTGGGGATTGAGTTGCATGAAATCCGCTTATAGCACCGCATGCTATTGTTATAAATAACATTGGAAAAATTCCGATATTTTCAGGATGTAAATTGTTAAATGTCATTTGAGGATAGAAAGGTAATCCTGATTTGAATAACATAACCATTACGGCAACTGTCATAACAAGTAGTAACGCTGCAAAATAAGGATAAACTTTTCCTATAATTTTATCAACAGGCATTAACGTTGTAAGAAAATAATAGGTGAAAACAATCACAATCCATAAGGTTAATGGTGTGTGAGATAAATCAGCAATCATTTTTGCGGGATTAACTGCAAAAACTGTACCTAATAATAAAAGTAGTGTTAAATAAAATATTAAAAATAAAGTTTTAAAATGTTTTCCAAAAAGTTTTTCTGTTATATAAACAATTGATTTACCTTTAAATTTAAGTGATATCATACCTGTTAAGTAATCATGAACCCCGCCTGCAAAAATACATCCGAAAACTATCCAAAGTAATGCAACAGGTCCGTATACAGCTCCTAAAATTGCACCAAAAACGGGTCCCAGACCTGCAATATTCAAAAATTGGATTAAAAATATTCTCCATAAAGGCATTTTTACAAAATCAACTCCATCCGCATATTTTATTGCAGGTGTGATTCTGTTTTCATCAATTCCCCATATTTTTTCTATAACTTTTGAATAAGTAAAATATCCTAATAATAAAAGCCCAACGGCAACAAAAAATAAAATCATTTTAGTTCCTTTCCAACTGTATGTTATCACAAAATAATGTGATAAAAAATGTAAATAAATGTTATTTTTAAGTAGAATACTAGCAAAATAAATTTTTAGAGATTTTAAACAAATTATAGTAAAAAATAAGGGATAACTATGGGCGAATTTAATATTTCTTTTTCTCACGTAAAAACAAATAATTCTTCAACAGCTGCATCTTATAAT
The DNA here is from genome assembly GCA_902803265.1 of uncultured bacterium. Classification (GTDB taxonomy): domain Bacteria; phylum Cyanobacteriota; class Vampirovibrionia; order Gastranaerophilales; family Gastranaerophilaceae; genus UBA791. Next base: position 5,895 of record CADCPD010000102.1, read on the forward strand.
GTGAAGCAAACATCCGAATCAGATGTGAGTATTTTTTCTTTAGATAGCAGATCAGGTGATGATAAAAAAGTTTTAACTAAAGAAGAAAAAAAGGCTCAAAAAGAGGCAGAAAAAGCTGAACATAAAAGAATTGCAAATGAGCCAGACGGTGTTATTCAAGGCGGCAGACAAGGTAGTGACGCAGGTGATTGCTGGTTATTAGCTCAAATGAATTCAATTTCAAAAACTGACTGGGGTAAAAAAGCATTATCCGAAGCAATAACTAAAGATGACAAAGGTAATTATGTTGTTCATTTTAAAGGTGTAGATAAAGATATAAAAATTACGCAAAAAGAATTTAATAAGGCTCAAAAAAGTTCGAACTATTCAAAAGGTGATGCTGATGCTCTTTTGTATGAACTTGCCGTAGAACGACATTTTAAAGATGCAAATTTAAACAAAGGTACAATTCGAGGTAATAATTTAGCAGGTGAAGATTCTCTACAATATTTATTAACAGGAAATATGGGTAAAGAAACTGATCAACTTCAAACTATGGAAATTATTTTAAAAGAAATGGGAAAAAATCCTGACAACAATAATAATATTTCTGCAACATATGTTTATCTTGATACGCACCCTGATAATGTTGAAGATATGAATCATGCTATGTCTGTTCAACGAGTTATTTTAGATGAAAAAGGTGAAATAGATAAAGTCGTTGTTTTAAATTCCTATACACCTAATAAACCGGAAACGATAAGTTATAAACAATTTAAAAACAACAATATAAAAATGTTTGGCTATGTTATGCAAAAAAAGTAAATAATAACCTTTAAAATTTTTAAGCTAACAGAAAGTTTATTTTTGCTTTTGAGCAAAAATAAACTTTTTATTAACACCCAAAATTAATCAACAAAAAGAGGTTCCGAATTTCGGAACCTCTTTAGTCTATATTTATTGATTAATGTTTTGGAACATTAATAGGTTTTTTACCGTTTTTGAACCAGATTACTTCTCCGTCATTTTTGTTATCACCTACTACTGCACCGTCTTTATCATATGCATAAGGTTGTTTTTCAAGAGGTAAGTTTTTACCGTAAGAATTTACATCAATAATTGATACTGAATCATAATATTTTAAGAAATCTTTGTATGGAATATCAGCATCATAAGATGTGTTCCAAGGGTTTGTACATCTCATTTTTAATTCACCCTTTTCATCTTTGTGAGGTTCAAGAGTATAAGCATGGAATCCGTAGATACCTGCAGAAGCTGCAACAGGGTTTTCAACTCTGCTTCCGCCTGATCTTGTACCACCTGTCATTATGTAATCTTCGTTGAAATTAGCTTTCTTCAACATAGGAGTTACAGTTTTTTCTTCAAGGTCTAAGTTATATTGTCTGAAACCACCGAAGCCCATTCTTTCAAGAACTTCAAAGTTATAACCGCCTAAAGCTCCTCTGTAAAAATCTGCTGCACTTTTGAATCTGTCTTGTTTGTTATCAGGATCATTTTTCAAATCAGTGAATTTTAATCCGTTTTCATCTTCTTCATAATAGATGTTGTAGTAGTTATCATCACGACAAACAACTATTGTTCTGTTTGGATCTTCTTTTGCTTTAATATAATCATTTAATCTTTGTAAATGACCCATTAATGATTTTCTGGCATCTGCTTTTTTATCTTCGGGAGCATTTGCAAGTTCTGCTTTTTTATTTTCGATTTTTTCTCTCATTATTTCTCTGAATTTTACATCAGCTTTATTTACAGAATCTAATCCGTAAGCATCTTCTAATATTCGGATACCTGTTGAACCTTTAAGAGAGTATTTTTGAACTCTGTCTTTCGGTAACTCTGCATTTTCATATTTATATTCGCCGTAACCGTTTTGGAATTTAACAGTTACATCTTTACCGTTTTGATGGAAAGCATCGTATAAAGCAACTCTTGCTTTAGGGTTTTGCATTACTGTATTTAATGTTGATACAAGGTAGCAATCACCTATGCTTTGTTGTTGTGTTGTAAATCTTTTTGCAGGTGGGAACAATTTTACAAACATGTCTTTATCCATGTCTAATTGTTTTGATTCTTTATCTGAAGTTTTTACATAAATTTTATCTTGGTCTGCTACTTTGAATACATCACCGATTTTTGTTTTAGCATTACCTTCTTTTTGTGATTTTACAGTAGGAACATAAACATCTGCAGGATTTTTTCCGGCTTTACGAGCTTCGTAAACCATGTCTAAATCTTTTGCAAGATTATTGTTCATTTTACCGGTTTCCCAGTAATTGCTTACTGTTGATTCATCAATATCACCAGTTTTTATTAAACTCAACTGCATCATTACATTAGCGGTTTGTTCATCACCTTTTTGTAAAACTCTCTTTATATTTTTGATATCTTTTAAAGATGTCATTACTAAGCCTGCTTCATATATAGCTTTTGAGGCTTGTTCATCATTATGCACAAAAGGAACAGGTTTTACTTTTGTTCTTGGTTTAATACCGTTCATTGCTTGTAATAACTCTGCACTTGGCATTTTTGCAGCTTCTTGAGGTGAAGTTTGAACTGTATTTTTAGAAATTTTATTATCTTTTTTTGCTTCTATTTTACCTGTAAATGGCATTACTGATTGAATTGAGTTTACTTTCATTTATTCTACCTTCCTACACATGTCCTAATATGTTTTGTTTAAGTCTCGTGAAAATAAAAATTGCCCTATTAAGTGTAATTTTTACCAAAACTTTACAAATCTAAATTTTTTTACTTACAATTTTAATAAATAGAGGATAAATTATCGTTGAAAAAATACTTATAAAAAAGTATAAAACAACTCTTTTGTATATTTCAAAAGCTGTACCTGACATTACAAAATATGTTAAATGTACAAGCATATATAAGCAAGCAATGCCGAGCAAAGCTATAAATATTTTGTTATACCATTTAATTTTTGGAACTTCGTATTTTATATATTTTTTATCAAGAAAATAACCTATACAAATTCCTGTTAATAATGTCAATTCGCTATAATAAGACATCAATTCTTCTTTTAAAATTCCTGTTGCAATTACTGTTATAATGAATGCCGCAATAATTAAAACTGCTCCGGCAAAAATTAAATAACCTTTTTCTTTTTTATCAATCCAGTTGAAAAATTTACTTACCGCAAAAAGATAAATAACTGAAAATAACGTTCCAACTATAACATCCTGAGGTGTGTGAACTCCCAAATAATTTCTTGAAAATAAAACTGAAAAGCCAAGTAAAATGAAAAATAAACTTATCCATTTACTTTTATTCCATGTTGCAATGGAAATACCTGCAATAGAAGTAATCCCTCTTACTGTATGGCCACTTGGAAAAGAATACCCTGGAGCATGAGCTCTTGCCGCATCAACAGGATGAACTCGGTCTGATAAAAGCCAAGGTCTTTTTACAAAAGCAATTTCTTTTAAGAAGTCTTTTGTCATCATTCCCAACTGCATTGCCGCAAATAAAACAAAACCTGTTCTTTTATCCAGCAACCAGTAACACAAACTTACGAATATATATGGCATTATTGATTCTGCAAGTTTTGTTATATTCAAAAATAACAAATCAAGTTCAGGTGTTCTTAAATTCTGTAAAAACACAAGATAATCAATTTGAGGTTTTAATATTGTCGGATTAGTCAATATTTCATGTAACATAGCTATTTTATATTACCATAAAAATAATCATGATGGGTTATATTATGTACCGTTTTTGCTAATGTGAATAAATATTGACTCTTTTATAATGAAAAAGTCTTATAAAGGAGTTCATCATGTATTTATTATTTCAGTTTCTTGTATTAACCGTAATTGTTTTATTTACGGCATGGATTATTCCCGGAATAACAATTTCAAGTATTCCAATGGCAATGATTGCAGCTGCCGCTATTGCTTTAATTAACACGGTTTTAAAGCCATTATTAAATTTGATAACTTTACCTGTAAATATCGTTACTTTAGGCTTTTTTGCGTTAATCATTAATGCATTATTGCTAATGTTTGTGGCATATTTAGTTCCTGGTTTTACAGTGAGCGGTTTTTGGAGTGCTTTCTTCGGAGCCTTGGTAATTTCATTGTTAACTCTGGGTATGAGTTATATAGAATTTTAGTAAGTCATTGTTGATATTGGTACAAAGACGGAATTTTTTGC
>CADCPD010000103.1 GCA_902803265.1 uncultured bacterium
TAAAACACATAGAGACATATAATTTAAAGAAAAAGTATCAGTAACTCTGAGAATGAATTATCAGAGAGTTTTGAAATTTTTCCCTCGAAATGTAAAAAGTTTGAGAATTCTCTCAAACTTCCGGGGGTACTTTTCTCAATCTCTCTGATAATCTACATTTGATTTATAGCGATTTGCTCGGATTTATACCGGATTTTTTCGTGACAGAAAGTGGACAAAAAGTCACCTTTCGTCACGTTTCAGTCAATCTGCTTAAAATGGCTATGTTCTAAATAAATTAGATAATACAGGCTAATTAATTACGATTCAAATGTCCCAAATAAACCCCACTTGATTACGAAATAATTGAAAATTATGTAGTAATCAACCGAAGACACGTTAAATGCGAACGAGCAAGACAATCTTGCCACGCGCCCCATTTTTAAAAAAGTCTTGAAGGCTCTTTTTTTTTGGCAAGATTATAAAATATTTATTTTTTAGTATAAGAGTTGATATATAAATTATTTTATATCTATAATAATACTTTGTATTGCAAAACCTAGTGTTTTTAACTCATGAATTTGTTTCACATCATGCTGTATTAAATTTAATTTTATAGTTCTGTCATCTTTTATAGCTGTTAAAGGTACTTGAAAACTAAAAGTCATTGGTTTTTTCTCAGGATATTTTAATACAGTTATAATATTTTTCGTTTTATCATCCTGTATTTCAATTGTTTTTAATTTGCTCTTTTTAATATTTGTTTTTATTGTTACATCAATATATTCTTTTGGTTTAATATTTTTATCTAATTTAAATTCAAGATATGTATTTTTATCAGTCCAAATATCATCTTCATTTTTATTATAGAAATATTCGCTTGATACAACGGCATTCAAATCTTGTTTTACAAATTCGTGATGATTAGAATTAATAATATTTTTACTTTCATCATAATTAACACCGTGTTTGAACATCTTACAAGTAATAGGAGGTAAATAATTCTTGGCCAAATTTTCTTCTCTTATTGTTTTAGTCCAATTATAATTACAATGCTCAACTAATCTATCTTCAGGAATATTCTTTGTTATTGGCAACCCATATGGATTAAGCGGTTTATTTAAAACATCAAAAATTGTATTTGGAATATCTCCTAATTGTACGGTGTCGTGTTTTACTATAAGTTTCTCTTGTTTTGTGTCAAAATTTTTAAACAAAAATATTGGTCGTGAATATTTTTTATAGTTAAATAAAAATTGTCTGCCGTGGTCAGCAATGATAAATATCATTGAATTATCATATACACCTTGTTTTTTTAATTCTGATAAAAGAAATTCAAGAATTTTTAATTCTCCAATTACAGTATCATTTAAAGATGCATTAGGATTAAATGTAATATCTTTATTCATTTTAAACCCTCCATGTGCACCCGCTAAATGTACATATTTATATATAGGTTCATCAGTAAAATTTATAGATTGTTTTAAATTATTATAATAATGTATGTCGTAGTGGTAATTAAATTTCGCATTACAAAGATTAATAGGATTGCTAGAAAGAATATATTTAATAAGTATTGGAGAATGTTTGAATAAAAGAGCACCAATAAATAAATTATCTGCTATTTTACTATAAGGTCCTTTATTATTAATATATTTGTATTCTGGAAGTTTACTTTCTATAAAATATTTTTTATTTATTTCTTTAAATTCATCCATTGTTACTGAATTATCATAAGGTATACCTGATTGTATATTAGGTATAGACATTATTGTAGTCGGAAATCTACTTATTGCTTTGTCATAATAGGTAAAATCTTTGAATACTTCTTTAAAATGTTCGCCCTCTTCTGATTCAAAAATTTCATCTAAAATTGTCGATGGGCAAGCATCAATCACCCATATCAAAATATTTTTATTTTTTGAAAATGTATATGCATTATTTTTAATATCTTCTTTTCTTTTTTGTTCAGAAACAATCAGTTCTTTTTTCGATTTAAACATACCAGCTGTATAAAGAGAAAAAATATTATATAACAATGTAAAAACTTGTATAGTTAATATCAAAACACATATTTTCTTTGAACTTGATATTAAATTATTTTTGAATTTTATACAAATAAATAAGAATAATAACCAAAAAACGGTTTCTATAATCAAAGCAGGTATGTACGGCATCCAATCTATTTGAGAACCATCCATAACTCCTAAATTATAATGAATAAAATTACCTTGAATAAAAATCAGAATAGTTAAAAACAACAAAACAAAATTCATAATTGATTTTGCTTTTTCTGA
>CADCPD010000104.1 GCA_902803265.1 uncultured bacterium
ACAAAAACTTTATATCAGCTTTTTCTTTATTGATATTTTTTGCAAACCAATTATAAAAATGATCTTCACAATCTGTTATAAGGGGTTCTATTTTATTAAAAAATGAAAACATCAATATATTCATTTTAAAAGATTTTCCTCAAATTCGTCTCTCGGCAAAAACGGATACATATCTTCCAAACTTGCTGAAATCATTGTTCCGTCTTCCAATTTTCGCGATGATAATTTTGGAGCAAAAGCGTATTCTTCTTCTGTCATAACTTCACATAAAATTGCACCGTCTGATTCTAAAATCCGATTGATATCTTCTTCCATTGTTGCAGGATTATCTATTCTGACAGTTTTTATTCCAAAAGCATCACCGACTTTTACAAAATCAGGTACACTTACTCCGCTATCAATACCGCTTCCTGTCATATTTCCGTTGAAGAAATTTCTTTGAGTTTGTCTTATTGATGAATAGCCGTTATTATTTATTACAAATAATTTTATCGTAAGATTATTATGTTTTATCGTTTGCAACTCTTGAATATTCATCATTATAGATCCGTCACCTTCAAGACATATAACTCTTCTTCCTTTTGATTCATAACAAGCACCAATTGAAGCCGGAAGACCAAATCCCATTGAAGCATTTCCACTGTTTACTATAAATCTTTGCCCTTCTTTTATTACTGCATTTTGAAAAGAACATACAGAAGCTGAACCATTTGTTGATACATAAATATCATCCTCTTTCATACATTTTGTAAGTGTATATACAAAATAATAAGGATTAATTTTTTCACCTTGATCATGTTCTTTATAATTTTCAAAACTGTATTTGTGTTTTAAACTTTGGCAAAATTCAAGCCATTTACTATCTTTATTTTCCATATTTATTAAATCAGATTTATTTAATATATTAGGCAAAAATTCTCTCAAATCAGCACAAATTGCTAAATCCGGTTTAACTAACGGTTTTTCAAGTTCTGCTCTGTCTATATCGACAACTATTTTATAAGCATTTTTGGCAAAATTTTCCCAATTATAACTAACTTGTCGTACGTTATTTCTTGTTCCCAAGCATAAAATTAAATCAGCATTTTGTAATGCAAAATTACCTGCTCTTTGACCAATTGTTCCTATTCTTCCTACATAATTTTTATCATCAGTCGGCATTAAATCATAGCTGTTTAATGTGGTAACAACAGGAATATCAAGTTTTTCAACAAGATTTTTAAATTCTTCTCTCATGCCGGAAAGTCTTATACCATGTCCTGCTATAATCAGCGGTCGCTTTGAAGAATTCATTTTTTCTGTAACATCATTTATTGCCAAATCATAAATTGGTTCCTCATTTGGTTTGAATTCAATTAAATCATCCTCCTCTATAATAGAAGCCTGAACATCAATAGGAACATCTATCCAACAAGGAGCAAATCTTCCATGTGTTGCCATATAAATAGCTTTATCAAGATGATATTTTATTTCATTTGGTTCTTTAACACACACAGAATACTTTGTTAAAGATTTAACAACAGATATTATGTCAACTTCCTGATCACCCAACTGACGCACTGGTGGATTACAATTATCAAGCATTGTTGCACGTTTTACCTGACCTGAAATATACAAAACAGGAACAGAATCTGTCCATTGACCAAAAACACCATTTAAACAATTTAACCCCCCAGGGCCTGTTGTTACGTTCACAACAGCCAAACGTTGGTTTACTCTTGCATAACCTTCTGCAGCTATGGCACAACCTTGTTCATTATGATTACAGGTATAAGGTATTTGGCGACCAAGACTGTCGTTTAAATGCATTGCACCACCGCCAGATACCATAAAAAATCTGTCAACACCGTGCTCTTTTAGCCTTTTTGCTATATAATCAGATAATTTTATTTTTGCCATTTAACTAAAGACCTCTATTATAGATTTTTTTCTTTAAATTCTCATCATATGCATATGGAGAATCAATATCTTCAATCATTATCGGTGCATCTTTTTTAACTTCGTTTATTAAAACTTCACCACTCATCAATTCTCGGCAAGATATTTGACCTTTTTGCAGTGGTATTGCCAAATATACATCTTCATCAGTTAAAACATCACCTTTTTTAAAATCATGTTTTGCATATACACCTCTCACTAAGGCATTTAAATATTCAATCTCTTTTTTCGGAGGTATACGTTTTGTATCACCTGATCCGCCGCAGATTTCTTTTGCTTTTTGATATGCTTTTATCCATCTATCTAAGTCTTTTGGAGTTGAACAATACGGACTTACAGGATGTTCTTCACTTTCTATATCAATATGACGTTCAAAAGTTCTTGCACCTTTTGCGTATGCAATTAACATACCTGACTCAATATCTTCATTTCTTTCATGAGTAGAAAAACCTATTACATTATCAGGATATCTGTTTTTCAAAAAATCTATTTGATTTAAATCAAGTTCATCTTTTTCACTGGGATATACTGCAACACAATGGTTTATTGCAAGAGGAATGCGTCTATTTTCAAAGAATTTTACCAAATCGTCTATATCTTTTAAAGAAGAACCTCCTGTTGATACAATTACAGGCTTTCTTGCAGTTGCAATTTTTTCTATCAAAACCCAATCATTAATATCGGAAGATGCTATTTTTATAATTTGTATTCCTAAATTTATACACATATCAACGGATGCTTCATCAAATGGAGTTGACATTGTAATACAGCCAGCCTTTTTAACAGTCTCAACCATTTGTCCGTAATCATCATAAGACATTTTTGTTTTCATTGTTTTATTTATATATCTTATGTCATCTCTTCCTTTAAAATCTTTGTGAATAAAATTATCAACATCTCTAAATTGAAGCTTTATTGCAGCTTTTATGTTATTAAATCTTACTATTCTCGAAAAATCTGAAATAATTTTTTTACCGCGTTCTAAATCACCCCAGTGATTGTTGGCAAGTTCAAGTACAAATAATTCTTCAAATATATTATCTTTCATATTTTATCCTTTTATTTATTTTCTTTTATAAATTTATGTATTAAATCAGATGTCTTATTTAGCTCTTTTTTACCTATTGCAGGATAAATACCTACCCAAAACGTATTATTCATAATAAATTCCGTATTTGGAAGCTGTTTATAGTCTTCTTCCGTTAATTCATCTGATTTTAAAATTTCAGAATTATTAATTTTTACTTCAATACCATTTTCAGTAAACATAGGTTGTCTTAAAATATTTCCTGCAAAAAGTTGTCTTGTACCTACTCCATTATTTTCAAGATATTCTACTAACTGCTGTTTTGTAAATTTTTGATTTTCTTTTATTGAAATCAAAAAGCCAAACCATGAAGATTTAGTATCTTTGGTTATTTTAGGTAATATCAAATATTCCTGTAAATCAGATAATTTTTTCATTAAATATTTTGCATTTTTTTCTCTTTTTTCTAAAAATTTATCTAATTTTTCGAGTTGAGATAAACCAATTGCTGCCTGCATATCAGTAATTTTAAGATTATAACCTAAATGAGAATAGGTATATTTGTGATCGTATCCGAAAGGAAGCTTTCCGAACTGTTGAGAAAATCTCTTACCGCAAACATTATCACATCCTGTAGGACATTCGCAATCACGCCCCCAATCTCTGAATGAAGTAATTATTTTTTTTAACAGTTGATTATTGGTAACAACGCAACCGCCTTCACCCATTGTTATGTGATGTGCCGGATAAAAACTAAATGTTCCGATATCACCAATTGTACCGGCTTTTTGTCCGTTATATTCCGCGCCTAAAGCATCACAGCTGTCTTCTATCAGCCATAAATCATGTTCTTCACAGATTTGTTTTATTTTTTCTATTTCAAACATGTTTCCAAGCGTATGAGCTGTAATTATAGCCTTTGTTTTATCAGTTATCGCATTTTCAATTTTTGAAACATCAATATTGTATGTTCCTATTTCACTATCTAAAAATACGGGAATCAAACCATTTTGAATGATTGCATTTATTGTTGTCGGAAACCCTGCCGCTACGGTTATAACTTCGTCACCCTTTTTTAATGCACGCTCACCTAATTTTGGAGAAGTTAACGCAGATATAGCCAAAAGGTTTGCAGAAGAACCGCTTGTTGTCGTAATAGCATACTCAACGTTCAAATATTTTGCAAATTCTTTTTCAAATTTTTGGTTAAATCTTCCCGCCGTTAACCACATATCAAGCGAAGCATCTATAAGATTTTTTAAATCTTTTTCATCTAAAACTTTACCGGAAGCTGGAATATAATTTCTGCGTTTTTTATTTTTTACAACCATTTTAAAATAAATATCCGCAAAAAATTTAACTGTATTTCTTAAAAATCTTTCCATAATTATTTTTCCCAGCTTGGTGCAAATTCTTCACCTGTTTGTATAAATGCTATTTTATTATTCCAGTTTGCATGAGAAGACTGATAACATCTTCTGCAGCCTTCACACATTTTTTCATTATTTACAGATGCTCTAAATTCTTGATATTCTTTGCTGTTCCACATTTCTTCAAACGTTTTGTTTTTATCATATTTAAAAAATTTCAAAGCATTTGACTGACAAGGTCTTATGTAACTGTCAGAACCCACAAAGAAATCTCTCCATGCCACAAAACAGTCTTTATGCAATTTTTCTCCTGCAATATCTTCGTCTTGTAAATATGGTAATTTTAGTTTTATATTTAATTCTTGTGCTGTTTTTTCAGCTTTTTCAAATACAGTTTTTACTTTTTCTTTTTTGTTATGAAGAGTTTCTTCAAGTAAGTTTTCAGAAAATACGGTTAAATATACGCCTTTTACTTCTTCAAGTCCTATTTCCGATGCCAATTTCACCAAATCCGGTAATTCTTCAATATTTCTGTCAAACATTGTCATTACAAAATTCATATAAGGATATGAAAGATTCTTTTCTTTCTTTATTTTGACAATATCTTTTAATTGTTCAACAATAAATTCTAAATCAGAATTAACTCTTATTGAATTATTTGTTTCGGCTTTTGCTCCGTCAAGACTTATTGCCATTATATCAACGTGATATTTAAATATTGCATCTTTTATTTTATCCAGTCTCATTCCGTTGGTAACAAAATATTTTTTTACGGGATATTTATCCAAAAATGCAAGAATTTCTTCAAAATGAGGATGTAACGTTGGTTCGCCCCAACCAAATAAAGTAACTTCTTCCACCTCATTTAAAATAGGCGCAAGATTTTTCAAAATATCAATATCGAAAGTTGTTAAAGAGAAATTTGCTTCATCTCTTCCGCACATAATACAACGAAGGTTACAAGCATTGGTAAGTTCAAGAACTAATCTTTGAGGTTTTGATTCTAAAATTAATTTTCCTTCCTGCATTTCTTTTTGATTTAATTTTGTATTTTTTTCTTGTTCTTCTGTTAAAGGTCTAACTTGTAATAAACCTGTTGTTTTTGCTCTTAATAACATATGCTAATTTTCCTTATTCCAAATTGCCCAAGGGGCTCTTCCGTTTAACCACATATCTGTCAATTCACGTTTATCTCTTAGTGTATCCATTGGCTGCCAAAAGCCATAGTGTTTGTATGCATTTAATTCATTATCTTTTGCAAGACTCTCAAGAGGTTTCTTTTCAAATATTATATCATCTTCATCACCGATATAATTAAAAAGTTCCGGTTCACAAACAAAGAAGCCGCCATTTATCCAGCTTTCTTCACCTTTTGGTTTTTCCATAAACGAAGTTATCATACCGTTTTCTTTTATAACCAAAGCTCCAAATCTTCCTGCCATTTGCACTGCAGTCATTGTCATGACTTTTTTTGATTCTATATGAGACTTTATTGTTTCCGGTATGTTTACATCAGCTACTCCGTCACCATAGGTCAATAAAAATCTTTCATTTCCTATGTGAGATTGCGCTTTCTTTATACGACTTCCTGTCATTGCTTTTTCGCCTGTATAAAGCATTGTAACTTTCCATGGTTCTTGTCGTGTTTTATGTATTTCTACGCTGTTTTCAACCATATCAACGGTTATATCAGAATATCTTGTGTAGTAATTTATAAAATAATCTTTTATAACGTGAGATTTATAGCCGGTTAGAATAATAAAATCATTAAACCCATAGTATGAATATATTTTCATAATATGCCAAAGAATTGGTTTACCGCCAATTTCTACCATAGGTTTCGGCTTTAATTCGGTTTCTTCAGATAATCTTGTTCCGAATCCGCCTGCTAAAATTACTACTTTCATCTATTTATAAGCTCCAGTTTAGTTCCAAATTTCTTTTACTAAAGTCCAAAAACTTTTTCTGACAAGTGGTTTTATTTTTATTTTTGAACCTTTTAGTAAATCATCATTCAAATATTCAAAAATATTTATATAAAACTTGGTTGTCATTATTACATAATCAGGATTTAAAGCTTTTATTTGCTTAGGAGCACAGGTTTTGTATCCCAAATATTCTGAAATATCACTATTTTCAAACTTTTTATCAGATATTGCTATTACATTTATACTTGAAATGTCAAAATATTTTTTTATTAATTCAAGATAAACACCGGCACCATAAAACACAACTCTCTTATTTTTTAATTTCTTTAATAATTTAGGCAAAGTTTTATCAAAATTATGTTTATATAGGTAATTCAAATTTGGTTGTTCATCTTTTATTTCTTCGTTAAAAACTGTTCTTATATCTTTATTTCTGATAAATAATTCATCAATTAAATATTTTAAAATAGGTTTATAAGACTCATTGGTAATCAAAATTACATCATAATCTTCATTAATAATTTGAGACGGAGCAATAGTTCTTATTCCTAAGAATTCTTTTGAACATTCGCATCCGCATTCACACTCACAATTATGAACACACTCAAATTTTCTATCAGCAATCCCAATTATATTAAGATTATTCTTGAAATCGTATGTTTCGTTTAATTTTATAAAGCCTTGTCCGGCGCCATATAAAAGAACTTTTTTATCTTTTATTTCGCCCATTGACCATAACAAATCATCATCAAATTTTTTTGTTTTTGTTTTCATTTCAAAATATTTACTTAACACAACATTCTCCTTCTATTTTATTTAATTATAAAATAAAAATATAAAAATTAAATGTGTATTAAATCTGAAAGTTTTGGTTCTTCTTTTAATTCATAAAACATTTCCGCAGCATTTTTAAAATCAAGAGGATTTGCACTTACGTAAAATTCTTCTTCTCCTATTTGTTTGGAAGGATTTAATAAATTATTTGCTTGCAAATCATACTTTATATAATTTGAAAAAATAATTGACGGATCAATAAAAATATCTTTTCCGATAACATCAACTAAAACATTTCTCAAATAAGGATAATGAGTACAGCCTAAAACAATTTTTTGAGGATTATTTTCCATCATTTTATCAAGATATTTTTTTACAACATCTATCGTAGAATCATAATGTTCTTCACCTGACTCAACGATTTTTACCCACTCCGGACAAGCAATTTCGAAAATTTGCATATCTTCATTATACTTATGAATTTCTCTTGCATAAATATGAGAATTTATTGTAACAGGCGTTGCAAAGACCCCTAAACGTTCTATTTCCATCAATGATAAAACATTTGCACAAGATTGAACTATCGGATAAATTTTTATATCAAATTCAGTCTTCAATGTCTCATAGGCAATAGCAGAAGTTGTATTACAAGCCATAACAACAGCTTTAACTTCTTTTTTCATAAAAAATTCAAAAATATTTCTTGCATATTCTATTAATTGGTCTTTTGTCTTTTCACCATAAGGACTGTTTTTCAAGTCTCCAAAATAGATATAGTTTTCATTAGGCAAAAGTTTTTTGAGCTTTTCATATACTGTAAGCCCGCCCACACCTGAATCATACACTGCTATTTTGTTATTATTTACACTGTTTGAAATAATTAATCACTCCTTCTGCAATTGCTTTTGCTGTTCTTTGTTTTCTATCATCTGATACTAATTCCATTCTTTCTTTTTCATTTGAAATAAAACCTATTTCAACCAATATTGCAGGCTTTGTAGTATGGTTTATAACATAGAATTTAGATTTTATTAGACCTCTATCAGGAGATTCTGAAATATATTTTGCCATGGCATCTTGCACACATCTTCCTAAATCCATACTGTAATCGTGATAATAATGTGTTTCAACGCCGGAAGGAGTTGAACTTTCTGAAGAATTTACATGGACACTTATAAATATATCCTCATCTTTTCCTTCTGCAAAATCAACTCTATCCTGCAATGACAATGTTGAATTATCATCTCTGGTAATATAAACTTTATATCCTTTTTCTCTTAATATAGCAACAAGTCTTTGTGAGACATCTAAGGTAATATCACTTTCTTTTATACCGGCTCTTGTTGCCCCACAATCTACTCCGCCATGTCCCGGATCAATTACGATAACTTTGTCTCCTGCTTTTTTCTTTGAATTTCCAAATATTGGTATAGCAGGAACAATCTTTTTCTGATTTTCAGGTTCACTTATAGTTATTTTCAGACTTCTTCCATCCATACCTGAATAAACTTTAACAGTACCGTTTGATGTTAATTTATAATGAAATCTCAATAATTGACCATTAACTTTTAACTTAAAAGCTTCTACATTTGTTCCTTTTAAAGTATTTATAAAACCTAATTCATTATACTTATCCGCATTATATATCGTCAAAACAAAATCATCATATTTTCTGTAAACACTATATACAACCGGAGCTGAAAAAGCTAAAACAACATCATTATCTTTTCCGTTTTTTGTGTAATATGTTGCCATCAAATTTGCTTTCACATTAGATAAAGATGCCACATTATATTTTTCTAAATCTGCAAGCAATAATGTTTCATTATCCGGAGAATATATAGGAAGATACTTATCCGGTTTATTTGTTTTTAAAACAAGTCTTGCTTTATTTGCTTCAAATTGTCCAATTTTTATAGTTTCAGTTTCATTTATTTGATATTCTTTTCCCCTTACATCTTTACTTGTTAATGTATTCGGTAAATCAAAAACAATTCTTGCAGGCTCAGATAAATACAACGGTTTTTCTACCGCAACAGAACCAAAACCTGATAATAACAAACCGTTAGGAGTTCTTGTAATACTATTCAAATAATATCTTGTATTTAGTTTTAAATCTTTTTTAACTTGATTTACAACAACATCACTAAATGCAGTATCAACTTCTTTTGGAATATTTGCAGAAGAAAAAGCGGATTGAATATCTTTCAAAGATTCATTATTAACATTTATATTTTGTGGATTTGAGACAGGAACTTCTTTTTTTGTTATTACTTGAGATGTCATCGAAGAATATTCATAATAATCATTGACGTTTTGTCTATCTTCTCTAAATGTATTTTGAAAATATTGTTCTTTTACAAAATCATTATCACCATATTTAACGAATAAGCTATTATCAATTTTATAGATATTAATTTTATCAGGATTATATTTTTCATCTAAAGTTAGAACAACTCTTACAACATAAGGATTAACTGAATTTTGAGCTATAACAGCTCGCGTTACAACACCTGTTGAAAATGTTATATCTTCTTTTTTTGTTGTTAAAACGGCTGAATCTATATCAAAATAAACTCTGTTTGGATTAGACATTTTAACAAGCTTAATTTTATTAATATTTTCATCTGTAAAGTTTGTTTTAGAAGAAATAACAAGAATAGAAGATGAAGTATCAAACACAGATGAGGTAATTTTAACAGGATCTTGAGCAAAAACAACCTGCACCGTAAAAGCAAATAAAATTAATAAAAGATAAAAAATTTTCTTCATCTAATCTCTTCCCGAAAACATTATACAACTATTTTTAATATATGAAAAAAAGTTGACCTTTCTTAAAAAAAAACTTAGAATATGAGTATGATAAATCCAAGAAGACGTTGGTACGACAACGAAGAATCAGCATCAGAAATATTTGATAAAATACAACATCTTGACGAAAATACAAAAAACGTATTATCGGCAAATTTGACTGAAATAATAAAACAAATAAAAGATTTACATAGAGAAGAAGCCGAACCTGAGTTAAGCATAGGATTAGAAAGAGTAATCGGATTGTATCATCAGTTTCAAAACAGAAGACGCTGGTATGACCAAAATGATGACGAAGCGGCTTATGCAATAAAGACATTGTTTACACTACCCGAACAGGATTTTTATAACATTATTGAAGGCTTGTCTGTGTCTTTGCGTTAAGCATTAAAATTTTAACAAACATTTTTAAACCATAAAACTGATATTTCAAAAGAATTAATAAACTTTGTCGATATATTATGCATACAAAAAAAAAGGTGCATATGGCAAAAATATTAGAAAATTTCTCAGGCAGAAGAACAATAAAAGTTTCAACAAATGATATAGTCTCAATTGTAAGAGAATATCAAAGAATTGCAGGAACAGAAAAAAATTACGAACAAATAAGAAAACTTCTTGACAAAAATAATTTATTTATTGTTGAAGATTAAACAAAAAAGAAGGAAGTTTTAAAACTTCCTTCTTTTTTGTTTAATCTTCAACAA
>CADCPD010000105.1 GCA_902803265.1 uncultured bacterium
AGTTCGTATCCAACCTGGGCAGTTTTGTGAAAGTGTGTATACCTGCATGAGTTTTTAGTGGGTTGGTGGGTTTTAATGGGACATTTGAAAAAATATTTTTCTGCCAATTTTCGGCTTTACGTTTGAATCACACCCCCTTCCGAGTGGTTGACTGAAACTACTCAGAAAGTCACTTTATTGTCCACAATTTGGCGGCAACTTTCCACTATATATCCGTTTGAATTGCTATAACCTAAATATATCGCCATATTCCCCGTTGACACCTTCCGGACAAAAAGTCCAAATTGAAACTACCCACCCCAAACTCGGAAGCTAGTCGGAAATTAACATTTAAAATCCCAAACGATTATTTTTATATTATAATTACCATGATAAAGAATTTGTAGAGTAGGGTAGGTGTAAAAGGGTGTTGAATGTTCATATTATCAAATAGTTGTAAGAAAGCATTCCATTTCTCAACTTCATTATATGCGGTAGCAGGAACCATTATTGGAATTTCAGGGAATAATATTCCAGGGGATTGGCGACTTAAACTTGCTATGGCTATTATTATATATTTTGTATTAACATTAATAGCATGGTTTGTAATTCATTCAAAAAAATCAGTAGAATATAAAATTAAAGGCAATAAAATATTTATAAAATGTGGAGATATATTTTCAGCAAAAGGTCTCAAGGTTATTCCTTTCAATGAACATTTTGATACAGAAGTAGATGATGTTATTATTTCAAAGAATACATTGAACGGTAAATTTATTTTAAATTACGTTAAAGATCTGGAAGACTTAAATTCTTTTATTCAAAATGAAAATGAAGCTACAGATTTAAAAAAGAAAATTTCAAAAGACAAATCAGTATATCCATTAGGAAGAATTATTAAATATAATGATTTTTTACTTTTAGCATTTACTCATTTTGACAAAAACAATATTGCTCATATTTCAAAAATTGAATATGAAAAATGCCTTTTAAATATGTGGAAAGAGCTTAGAAGAACATACGCCGGAGATAAAATATTTTTACCACTTATTGGCAGCGGAATTACAAAATTTGATGATGTACCTGAGAAATCCAATATCGATTTATTAAAATGTATTTTATGCACATTAAAAGCAAGCGGGGAGCAATTTACAGAAACTATAACAATTTTAGTTACAAACGAAACTTGGAAAGACTTAAATCTTTTTGATAATTCGGAATCTGTTAAATAAAGAAAGGAATACTTATGACATACAGGAATGGTAATTATACAGCTTTTTATGTTGATGAACCTTTTGATCAAAATCATAAAAATGCGAATACGACTGAGGATTTTTGTTATTATCATCTTTTTCAAGCTTGGGAAGCTAAAGATGATGATTTCCATTTTATTGATTCACATAATAAGAATTATGATGTAAGAGATGGTAGTGACTGGGAAAAAACGCTAAAACCACGTTTGCATGAAAGATTAAGAAACTCAAAAAACATCATTCTTATATTGAGCTCAAGTACAAAAAATAGTAAAGCGCTTAGAGAAGAAATTGATTATGGTATAAATACATGCGAACTGCCAATTATAGTTATATATCCTGATTATAATGAAAAATCTGATATCGCAAAAGATGGTAAAATAACACAAAAAATTAAAAATTTATGGGATAAACTCCCAATTTTTAGAGATAGTAAAAAAAATGTTCCAGTTATTCATATTCCTTATAAAAAAGAAATTATTAAAAAAGCATTAGATAGTAAAAATTATATGATAAATTCAAAACGCGAAGCAGGTGATTATTTTTATTCTTAATCCATTATAATTATCATATCCTCGCCAAATATGCTCTGCTACATGCTGTGCGAGGTTTTGTTTCATTTGAGAGTGGTTTATTGAACGGTGGAGGCGGGAGTAGAGGACTTTTATCCGCAAAGATTCCTGTTTTGTGTGCGGGAGCTTTTTCCGTTTTATTTTTAGCGGCTTATCGGTTACAAAAAGTTCATCGTCATACAAATAAAAATAAACAGGTATGTCGTAAAACCTCCGCATCTTGGCAGTTTTCGGTTTTTGTTCAAAGTGCGTTTTAAGGGCGTTCAATTGCCGTTCATAAATCATCTGCCGAAAATG
>CADCPD010000106.1 GCA_902803265.1 uncultured bacterium
AAAGAAAGAAATTACACTACAGTTAAAAACAAAAAAACTATCAAAGAAAGATTAGAATTAAAAAAATATTGTTCACGTTGTCAAAAACATACAGTGCACAAAGAAACAAAATAGTTAAAGGACCGATAAGCGTCCTTAGTTCAGTTGGTAGAACGTCGGTCTCCAAAACCGGATGTCGAGGGTTCGAGTCCTTCAGGGCGCGAGTCGTATATTTATAAGGTTTTTAAGATGAATAATACCGTAAATTCTATAGTTACATATTTAAAAGGTGTGAGAGCAGAGTGGAGCAAGATTAATTGGCCTGAGAAGAACCAAATTATTGCTGAGACTGTCTTTGTTATCGCTATTGTTACCGTATTTACTGTTAGCGTTTATCTTATTGATTTAGTTTTTAAAGGTATCTTAAGTTTGATACCTATGAAATAGTTATATTAGGTGGATTATGGCAAAAAAGAAATTAGAAGAAGAAATGATAGAAGATTCTACTGTTGATATGGAAGATGAATCAGTTCAAGAAGCTGAAAGTGGTAGTGCTTCTGCTCCTGTTGATATTAAAACTGATAAACCGGCTAAAAATAATCAAAAACGTTGGTATATTGTTCATACTTATTCCGGATATGAAAATAAGGTTAAAGTTAACCTTGAAAAACGTATTGAATATATGAATATGGCAGATAAAATCTTTAGAATTGAAGTTCCACAGAAAACTGTAACACAAGTTAAAGGTGGTAAAAAACAAGAAAAAGATGAAAAAATATTTCCAGGTTATGTTTTAGTTGAAATGATAATGGATGAAGACAGCTGGTATGTTGTAAGACATACTTCAGGTGTTACTAAGTTTGTTGGTTCTGCTAAAAAACCTATTCCTGCAAAAGAAAGTGAAATCAAAAGAATTATTCACAGAACTGATACTCAAGTTCAAAAAATCGAACTTGATGTTAAGGTTGGTGATAAAGTTCGTATCATTTCTGGTCCGTTCGCTGACTTTGATGGTGATATCATTGAAGTATATCCGGATAAGGCTAAATTAAGAGCTAATGTTTCTATATTTGGTCGTGAAACTCCGGTTGAATTAGAATATAAACAAATTCAAAAATTGTAATAAGTGGAAGGGGTAAGTGCCCCGTTTGACCACAGAAAGGAAAAATAAAATGGCAAAAAAAGTAGTAGGCAAAATTAAGCTTCAAATTCAAGCCGGAAAGGCTAATCCATCACCTCCAGTTGGTCCTGCTTTAGGTCAACACGGTGTTAACATCATGGATTTTTGTAAGCAATTTAATGCTAGAACTGAATCACAAGCAGGTTACATTATTCCTGTTGTTATTGATGTTTATGAAGATAGAAGTTTTACTTTTATCACTAAATCACCACCAGCTCCTGTGTTGATTAAAAAAGCATTGAATATTCCTAAAGGTTCTGCAGCACCTAACAAAGATAAAGTTGGTGAAATAACTAGAGCTCAATTGGAAGAAATCGCTAAAATTAAAATGGACGATTTAAATGCTACAACTATGGATGCAGCAGTTGAAATGATTAAGGGCTCTTGCAGAGCTATGGGTGTAACTGTAAAAGAAGATTAGTTACACATGAGAATGGAAGGACTGTTTAGTCCGTTATTACCACGAAAGGAAATTTAAAATGTCAAAATTAACTAAAAAACAAAAGAAAATTGCTGAAATGCTAGAAGGTTTTGAACAACCGGCTACAGCAGTTGATGCAATAAAAAAATTAAAAGAAATTTCAAAAGAAGTTTCTCACTTTAATGAAACTGTTGAATGTCACATGAGATTAGGTATTGAAGTTAAACACGCTGATCAACAAGTACGTTCAACGACAGTCTTACCTGCGGGTTTAGGTAAAACTGTTAGAGTTTGTGTAATTGCAAAAGGTGCTAAGGCTACAGAAGCTCTTAATGCAGGCGCAGATGCAGCAGGTGCTGAAGAAATTATTGAAAAAATCGAAGGCGGTTGGTTTGAATTCGATACTTTAATTGCAACACCTGATTGTATGGGTATGCTTGGTAAATTAGGTCGTGTTTTAGGTCCTAAAGGTTTGATGCCAAACCCTAAAACAGGTACTGTAACTTTAGATGTTGCTAATGCAGTTAAAGATGCTAAAGCCGGTAAAGTTGAATTCAGAGCAGACAAACAAGGTATGATTCACTGTCCTATCGGTAAAGTTGAATTTTCAGAAGAAGATTTGGTTAAAAACTTTGCAACTCTTGCAGATGCAATTTTGAGAGCAAAACCTGCTTCTGCTAAAGGTACTTATGTTAAGTCAGTTTATTTGACAACAACTATGGGGCCTGGTATAAAATTAGACGCTAAAAACTTGGCTACTGAAGTTAGAGAAGTTGTTGGCTAATCGTTTTAATTTTAAAGGCGGGAACAACAGTTCCCGCCTTTTTATTTTTATTTATTATTAGGGGTGAATATGAAACGAGGTTTGTTCTTAACATTTGAAGGTCAAGATGGTTGCGGTAAAACTACGCAAATTAATCTTTTAATTGACTATCTTAAAAATAAAGGTTATGAAGTTGTTTTAACACGTGAACCAGGGTGCAAAGGTTTAGGTGAAAAGATAAGAAACTTATTGCTTGACTATGACGGTGAAGTATCTAATGTTTGTGAATCATTTTTGTTTTTAGCCGACAGAGCTCAAAATGTCGATATAATAGTCAGAAAAAATATTGAAAAAGGATGCATTGTTATTTCTGACAGACATACGGATTCTTCTCTTGCTTACCAAGGTTACGGTAGAGGTCTTGATGTTGAAAGAATTGATAAGTTAAATAATATAGCTACAAGCGGGCTAAAACCAGATTTGACTTTTGTTTTTGATATCGATGTCGATACATCTATGGAACGAGTGGGAACAAAAAAAGACAGAATTGAGTCTGCCGGAAAAGAATTTTTTAACAGAGTGCGAAACGGTTATTTAGAAATAGCTAAAAAAGAACCAAACAGAGTTAAGGTTATTAACTCTGTTGATTCGATTGAAAATATTCATAAACAGGTTGTTGAATTATTTGTTGAACTCGAAGAAAAATTCCTGTAATAATTCATAACCTTTTAAAAAGCTGTTATAATCTATTTTTTCGTCTGCAGAATGCATATTATAAAGGTCTGCAAGTCCCATTAAA
>CADCPD010000107.1 GCA_902803265.1 uncultured bacterium
AGGACATTTACTTATTTCAGGTTCATCTGCATAAACATCTATTGCACAAGAACTTACTTTTCCGCTTTCTAAAGCCTCTTTTAAATCAGTTTCATTAATAATTCCGCCTCTTGCGCAATTTATAAGTTTAACACCGTCCTTCATTTTAGATATTGTATCTTTATTAACAAGATTTATAGTTTCCGGTGTTTTTGGAACATGAACGGTTAATACATCGAATAAATGCCAAAAATCTTTTAAATCTTTTACATAATCAGCACCTGTTGATTCAACGTATTCTTCAGTTGCAAACGGATCATAAACAAAAACTTTCATACCCATTGCCATAGCAACTTTTGCAACGTAAGAGCCAATTTTACCAAAACCAATTACACCAAGAGTTTTTCCTAAAACTTCTGTTCCCGTAAATTTAGAACGTTCCCATTTACCTTCTCTTGTTGACTGGCATGCAGCAGGAATATTTCTCATCATAGACATCATTAAAGCTAAAGTATGTTCTGCAGCAGCTGTTGTATTTCCATCAGGAGAATTTACAACGATTATACCTTTTTGTGTTGCGGCATTTACGTCTATATTATCAACACCAACGCCTGCTCTGCCAATAATTTTCATATTTTTAGCGGCTTCTATTATTTTAGCAGTTACTTTTGTTTGACTTCTTACCATTAAAGCATCATATTTATCAATAACTTGAACAAGTTCATCTTCGCTCATTGTAGGTAACAAATCTACTTCAGCTGCCTCTTCTATAATTTTGCACGCAATATCATTAATTTTGTCTGTTACTAAAACTTTCAAAATATTCCCCCCTTTTTTATATAAATATTTTATAAAAAACCAAAACTAGAAAGGTTTAGTTTGATTTAATTTCATTCTTAAATCTCTAAATCTTTGAATATCATCCTGAGCTTTTGCAGATTCTTTAAATACAGCTTGAGCAGAAGGATGAACCATAAGTACATAGTCCATATGGATTTCCAAGAAATTATATCTTCTTGGAGCTTGAGTTGAATTTCTTGAATAAATTTCAGCATTTGTAACAGCCAAAAATCTTCTTTCTCTGTCATTTAACAAATCTGTTAATTCACGGTTAGTGTTTGTATATTTTGAAACGTGAACAGTTCCTTTAATATCATGATCTGCTGTTAATATACAAACTTCTATAGGTATAGTATCTGAATGTTTTCCTGCTGATGCCATAAATTAAATCCTTTAAATTCAATCCTTTATGTATTTTATATTATAACAATAAGAAAAAATTGTCTAGTTATTAATATTTATTATTTCTTTTTAACTCTTACACCATCAACTTCATGAACATCTTGTATAAAATAAAAAGCTGAAGGATCGGTTTCTTTTATTAAATTTTTAATTTTTGTCATTTCAATACGCGAAACAACACAATATATTATAGTTTGTTCTTTTCCTGAATAACCACCTTTACCCTTCATATAAGTAACACTTATATCAAGTTCTTTCATTATTGCTGTACCTATTTCAGAAGCAAAATTTGTTATTATATATATTGATTTAGAATTATTTAAACCTTCCATAACAACATCAATAACTCTATAAGCAATAAAATAAGTAAGAATGGAATACATAGCACTATCCCATCCATATAAAAATCCTGCTGCAGTATAAATAAAAATATTGAAAAACATTATAATTTCGCCAACAGAAAAACCAAATTTTTTAGCAAGTCTGATTGCAAGAATTTCTGTTCCATCAAGAGCACCGTCGTTTCTTAAAATTAAACCGACACCGACACCTAGAATAATTCCGCCGAATACCGTTGCCAGCAATTCAGATTCTGTTACATGAAAATTTATTAGATTAACAAAAATACCAAGCATTGTTACACCATAAAGAATGGTTGCAACAAAAGTTTTTCCCATTTTTTGAAGAGCTAAAAATAAAAAAGGAAGATTAAATAATACTAAAATCACACCTAAATTAAATTTTGTAATGTAACTAACCATCATAGAAATACCAACAATACCGCCGTCAATAATCTCATTTGGTAATAAAAAACCTTCAATAGCAAATGCGGCAACAAATGCACCAAAAGTAATAAAAAAGTATTTTGTTAAAAACTTTTTTAACTTTTGAGAAAAAGTTAGCACTTTTCTTTCTATTTTTTTCTTTTTTGATGATAATATTCCCAAAATTTTTCCTTTACGTGGTAGATATTTTTATGATTTTTCTGCAGAATTTTGATTATGTTTGTTTAATTTTTTTACTGTAATTACATTATTAATTTTAAAAATAGTTTTTTTGTCTTGTTCTTCTTCTTTTTTAAGACCTAAAATATTTTCTAAATCATTTTTTAATGTTGTTAAATCTTCATATTTTTTCAATGTTCCATCTAGACAAACTGAAACATCACCAGTTTCTTCAGAAACTACCAAACATGCGCTGTCAGAAACTTCGCTCATTCCAATAGCAGCTCTGTGACGAGTTCCGTATTTCCAGCTTAATTTAGGATCTTCTGTTAGTGGTAATAGTACTCCTGCTGCGATTATTTTACTGCCTTTTATTACAACAGCTCCATCATGCAATGGTGTATTGATATGAAATATGGTTAATAATAATTCCATTGATAAATCTGCATTTAAAGTTGTTCCGACATCAGTTGATGTATAAGCATCCATTTCGTTTTGAAAAACTATTAATGCGCCTGTTTTTGTCTTTGAAAGATATTTTACAGTTTCTATTATTTCTTTTAAAATATCTACACTAACTTCCTGTTTATTATGAGAACTTTCCCAAAAGGCTTTATTCATAAAATCAACTTGTCCAAGATAACTTAAAAATCTTCTTAATTCCGGTTGAAAAATTACAATTAAACTTAGTGAAATTAAAGTTATTGTTGCTTTTAAAAATACGCCAAGAATTATTAAATCAATTCTTATTAAAATTTCAGCAAAAATCCATCCAAAAACAAGAAAAAGCAAACCTTTTACAAGTTTTTCAGCCTGTGTATTTCTGATAAAATTTTTATAAAAAGCAAATACGATAATGCTTATTATTAATATTTCCGAAATATTAAGCAAATTAAATGATAAATCAAACTTAGGTAATTGAGAATGTAAAGTATTAACAATAGTATTTATCATTTATTTTCAAGCCTTTTTGGTACAACATCATTACGAACTAAATCTTCAAAAGTTTCCCTATTAACTATAATATCAGATTGAGAATTATTTACAAGTATCATGGCAGGTTTTTTTATGCGGTTATAATTGCTGGACATAGAATAATTATATGCACCTGTGTTAAATACGCATAAAATATCGTCTTTTTTAGGATTTGGAAGTTTTATTTCTTCAATTAAAATATCTCCGGATTCACAAAGTTTTCCAACAATTTTGACATTTTTTAATTCTTCATTTGAATTCATTTTATTTGCCAAAACAGCTTCATATTTAGCTCCGTAAAGAGCAGGTCTTATATTATCTGACATTCCGCCGTCAACCGAAACATAAGTTCTTATATTCGGAATTTCTTTTATATTTCCTACAGTATATAAAGTTACGCCTGATGTGCAAATAACGCTTCTTCCGGGTTCTAAATATAGTTTAGGATTTTGAATATTATATTTTTCACATTTTTCTTTTAATGTTGATACAATAACTTCGCCTATTTCATAAATAGAAAGAGGTTCATCATTTTCTGTGTATTTAACTCCAAAACCTCCGCCAAGATTTATTTCCGTAAATTCAAGATTATATTTATTTTTTATTCTCTCATATTCACTTATTAAAATTTCTATTTCATCTTTAAAAACTTCTGTTTCAAAAATTTGTGAGCCAATGTGAGCATGTAAACCTTTTAAATCAATATTTTTAAAATTGTTTTGAATATTTTCAATAACTTTATCAATTTCAGCCATATTAAAACCAAATTTGGAATCTTCTTGTCCTGTTTTTATATATTCGTGAGTGTGACATTCTATTTTAGGATTTATTCTTAAAAGAATACTTACAATTTTATTTTCTTTTTGTGCAATTTCATTTAACATTGTAAGTTCAGTTAAATTATCAACAGAAAATCTACCAACATTAGAATTAACAGCATATTCAAGTTCTTCATATGTTTTATTATTACCGTTAAATAGAATTTTTTCAGGTTTCATACCTGCTTTTAAAGCTGTATAAAGTTCTCCTTCAGAAACAACATCACAACCAAAATTTTCACTTGCGACAATATTTAAAACAGCCATATTACAAAGAGCCTTTGAAGCATATAAAAACTGAACATTTTCATATTTTTCAAAAGCTCTTATGTAATCCTTGCATATACTTCTTAATGTTGCCTCATCAATTATATACAAAGGAGTTTTGTACTCTCTCGCCAGATTAATCAAATCGCAACCACCTATTTCAAGATGATTTTTGTTATTTGTTTTTGTTGTTATTGGTTGTAAATATTGGTTTGCTGTGTTTTTCATATTAAAAATATAACATGAAAAACACATTTATTAAACAATTATTGTAAATAGCTCATTAAAGAATCTGCATTAACTCTTAATTTTTTTAATGCTCTTAATTCTGTTTGACGGATACATTCTTTTGTAACACCGTAAAGATTTCCGATTTCTTCTAATGTGCGTTTTGCAAAATTGTCTAAACCATAACGCATTTTTACAACGTCTTGTTCTCTCTCTTTTAATGTTGAAACAACTATTTCAATATCATTTTTAAGATTTTCATATTCAGCATTTTCATATACATTTGCTTTTTCATCTTCTAAAATATCTGCAATTAATAAATCGCTTCCGTCATTGCTTTCAAAACCGCCTTCGATTGAAACAGGTTTGTTGTAAGCACTTAAATAAGAATTAATTTTGTCTAAAGAAATATTCATTTTCTTAGCTACATCATCAGTTTTAACTTGGCAATTATATTGACGTTCCATATCAGCTTTAACTTTTGAGAATTTTGATAATGTTTCTTGAATATATACAGGAATTTTCATACAGTGTGATTGTTCAGAAATAGCTTTGAACATTGATTGTTTAATCCACCAAGAAGCATAAGTTGCAAATTTGTAACCTAATTTCCAGTTAAATTTTTCTACAGCAATCATAAGACCTAAATTACCTTCTTGAATTAAATCTACCATTGGTAAATTTGACATATGGATTGATTTTCTTGCAATAGTAACAACTAGTTTTAAATTAGATTGAACTAATTGTTTCTTAGCATTCATATCACCTTCTTGAGCTTTTTGAGCTAATGAACGTTCTTCAGAAATATCTAAAGATTTGTAAGAAGAAATTTGTTTGATGTAAGTTGATAAATTAAAATCAGAATCAACTAAAGAACATTTTGCAGGGTTAGTAAAGTTGTCTTGAGAAGGTTGGCATTGGTACATAAGTTAAACTCCTTAAATCTGGTGTGGTAGGTAAATTGGCAATACAAAGCAGACCATTGGAAAGATAATTTTAGCAGTCAAAAACCACTGCACAAAATCACTCTCTGGTTTCGTGTTAGTAATGTTAATCGGTAT
Source organism: uncultured bacterium (assembly GCA_902803265.1). Classification (GTDB taxonomy): domain Bacteria; phylum Cyanobacteriota; class Vampirovibrionia; order Gastranaerophilales; family Gastranaerophilaceae; genus UBA791. The sequence goes on from CADCPD010000107.1 coordinate 5,515, forward strand.
TGGGGACGGAAAAATGTGAAGAAGTATTAAGGTTTCATCACATTCAAGTGTGTATATACTTAATATATCACATGTGAAATCATATTTCAAGTGTTTTGTGAAGATATGTTAAGACAAATATATACTTTTCCCTGATGTTCTTAATAAAACTTAATAAAATATAGTTGATGTGTTTGTGGCTGAAATATAGATATATTAATAAAAAACAAACATTAATAAATTTATATTTTAAAAGAATATATATATTTTTGAAATATCATAGCAATTTTTAAAAGAAAAAAGTTTTACAAATTTTCTAATAAAATAAAAAGCAGTATGCATTTTATGCATACTGCTAATAATATTTTTTCTATAGCTATTTACTTAAAAATTCTTCTTTAAAAACTTCTTCATATTGAGCTGCTTTTTCATAAGCATCTTCAACATTATCAGCTTTTAATGTTTCATACATACTGTCAAAATACGCATTTGCTTGAGCTACTTCGTCAGGATGTTTCATCATATATAAAATATTACTTTCCAAATTATCTATTTTAGCAGGAACTTGTGAACGACCAAGAGCTTCTGCTGCTGTATTTTTCAAATCTTTTATTTCAAAAGTTGTTATTTGTGGTTTTTCTTTTTTTGACAAATCTGCCATTCTTTGTGCGTGAATATTTTGAGCATTATTCACCTTGTTAATTTTACTCATTATATTTCCCTCTATTTTTTTCTTCTATCGTTTTGTGTTTGCTTTAAAACTTTGGAAAAAATTTTTTGCTAGTTTTTATTTTAAAACTTAACAAAACTTAATACATAAAAAAACTATATTCTAAATTCATGGTATTATTAGTCTATGGGCTTTAAAAATTTTTTATCAAAAATATTCAAAAAAAATAATCAGAACGTAATGGAATATTTACCTGATGGTTTAATTTTAATTGATGATGATGGTGATTTTTTGATGTCCAATAATGTTGCAGATAAAATGTTATCTGGTATAAAAGAAGATTTTCAAAATTATAATATAAATGATATTTTTGAAAATGCGGTTGTACTTATAAGAAAATCTGCTGATACTCAAAAACAAGTTGTATTAAAAACAAATAAAGATACTAATAAAGATTTATTTTTTGAATTTACGGCAAATAAATATAACAGAGGTTATTTAGTTTTAATGAGAGAAAATACTCAGAATTATAAAACATTGACCAATATTTTTGTAGAGTACGAAAGTTCAAAAAAAATAAACAAAAATAAAAATACTTTTATTGTTAACTTATCAAATGATTTAACAACACCATTACAATCTTCAATAGGTTTTTCAAAAGCACTATTAGACGGTTTATGTGGTCAGCTTGATGAAAAAACAGAAAAATATATAAGAATAATTCATAAGAATTCTAATGAATTAATGTATTTGATAAATAAACTTGTAGAATTATCAAAAACAGAAGCAGGCTTAATGGTTCATAATTTACAATTTTTTGATTGTATTGATGTTTTAAGAGAATGTTTGAAACATTTTGACTCACAAATGAAAGAAAAAAATATTGAATATAATTTGGAAATCCAAGAAGATATCAAAAGAACCATTTATTCAGAAGAAGAACATTTAAAATTCATTATTAACAATATTTTAGATTGTGCAATTAAATTAACAAGAAACGGTTCAATTGATATTAGCGTAAAATATCCTGATAAAGAAATTTTGGAAGATAATAGTCTTATTCCTCAAGAAAACGTTCTTGAAAAAGGCTTTTTATTATTTGAAATTAAGGATACAGGGATAGGTTTTACACAAGATGAATTAAATAATATTTTTGAACCTTATATTGAAGTTGAAAGACCAAACAGAAAAGATATTTCTAATGCGATAACATTCCTAAGTGTAAAAAATATTATAAAAGTATTAAAAGGAAATATGTGGATAGAATCTGAACCTGAAAAAGGAACTATCTATAGTTTTATAATACCTACAGAAAAGGTTTCGTAGATTATTAATGAGCAATGTAATTTTAAAAAATATAAAAAAAACATATGACAATAAAAAAATCATTATTGATGATATTAATCTTGAAATAGGAGATAAAGAATTTTTAGTTCTTGTTGGTGCTTCTGGTTGTGGTAAATCAACAATTTTAAGAATGATTGCTGGATTAGAAGAAATATCAGGCGGTGAATTATATATTGGTGATAAAAAGGTTAATAATGTTCATCCTAAAGACAGAGATATAGCATTTGTTTTTCAAAGTTATGCATTGTATCCACATATGACTGTTTACGAAAATATAGCATTTGGTTTGAAAATGCGAAAATTTAAAAAAGACGAAATTGATAGAAAAGTTAGAGAAGCTGCTAAAATACTTGATTTAGAAGAACTTTTAGAAAGAAGACCAAAACAACTTTCAGGTGGACAAAGACAAAGAGTTGCATTAGGAAGAGCCATTGTAAGAAATCCTAAAGTATTTTTGATGGATGAACCTTTATCAAATTTAGATGCAAAATTAAGAGTTCAAATGCGTTCTGAGATAAAAAAACTCCACGAAAAATTACAAACAACTTTTATTTATGTTACCCATGATCAAACAGAAGCTTTAACAATGGGTGATAGAATTGTAGTTTTAGATAAAGGTGTTATTCAGCAAGTTGATACACCTGAAAATATTTATAATAATCCGTCTAATATGTTTGTTGCAGGTTTTATAGGTTCTCCTCAAATAAATTTTATTACTTGTTCAATTTTAAATAATACGTTAATTTTGGGAGATTTAGCTTTAGAATTACCAAAAGAAGTTATGGATATTCTTCAAAATAACAAAAAGGTTATTATTGGTATAAGACCTGAAGATATGATAAACTCTGAAGGAAATATCAAACTTTGTGTAAAAGTTGATATGACAGAACTTTTAGGCAGTGAAAAAATAGCTTATTTTAATATTGGAGACAATAAATGTTGTGCCAAATTGCCGGCAAAATATGACTTGGATGAAACATTAATCTTGAGTATTGATAGTAAAAAAATGTTTTTCTTTGATGAAAAAACAGGTGAAAGAATTATTTAGAATTATTTATCCAAATAATAGTTCTTGGAACTTTTCTTTTTGAAAAAGGATTTGTCACGTTATCTTTTGAATATGATATTTTATATTCTTTATCATAACAATTTATTGTATCTGATATTTTTTTTACTAATGATAAAAATTTCATAATACATATATTATGTTTATTAATAGAAAGTTAATAATTCCCAAAAAGTTTAATGTTTAGAAATTTCCATAAGTCTTTTGTGTTAAACTGTTTTTATGCAAGAAAACAAATTAATTGAAATTATAAAAAATACATTAAATTCAAAATATATAGATGATGATTGTGCGTATCTTGATGATTTGGGAATTGTAGTAACACAAGATAGTTTAGTTGAAGATGTTCATTTTTCTTTAGATTATATAAATCCTTTTCAATTAGGTTATAAATCAGTTGCTGTCAATTTATCTGACATTTATGCCTCAGGAGCAAAAGCTAAATATCTTACCTGTTCTTTATCTTTACCAAAATATGCAGGTGAAAATTTTGTAAAAGAGTTTTATCGAGGTGCAAAATCAGTTAATCCTACTGTTGAAATAGTTGGAGGGGATTTAACAAGTTCTAATAAAATATTTATTTCTATTTGTGCAATAGGAAGTACAAGAGGAAGAAAAATATCATCAAGAAGCAATGCAAAAAAAGGTTATAAAATAATAACAAATGGTGTTCATGGTTCAAGTGGATGTGGTTTAGAGTTATTACAAAGAAGATCAAATGGTCCTCAAAAGCTTATAATGAGTCATTTAATGCCAAAAGTTGATGATAAATTAAGTTCTACAATTTCTGAAAATATAACCGATAATTACGCTATGATAGATAGTTCTGATGGTTTAGCAGATGCTTTATATAAAGTTTCAAGTTTAAGTGGTCTGTGCGCAGAAATTGATTTTGATAAAATTCCCATTGATGAAGAAATAAAGGAATTTGATTATGAAAACAAAATCTTTTTTGGTGCTGAAGATTACAAAATAATAGCTTTTATTCCCGAATATTTTTATATGTATCTGGATGAAAAATTATATACAGAAATTGGTACAATGGTTGAAAAAACAGACGAAGCCTATATAAAAGTTAAATTTAAAGACAAGGTTAAAGCTTTTACTCAGGAATATATTGAAAAAAAATCTTTCAAACATTTTGATTAAATTTAACCTAATTCTGATGCTTTTTTTTCAGTTTTTTCAATTAATTCAGACATTTGTTGTTTTAGATTTATTTCATCTAAATATTTAACACCAACTTCTGTGCAGCCGCCTTTTGTTGTAATCATTTTTATTAAAGATTGCATATCAATACCTGATTCTAAAACCATTTTAGCTGAACCTAATGCTGTTTGAGCGGATAAAGTAAGTGCTTGTTCATAATCCAGTCCCATTTTTTCGCCTGCTCTTGCTATTTCTTCTATAAATTTAAAGAAATAAGCAGGGCCTGAACCTGATATGGCTGTTATTGTATTCATATATTTTTCATCAACAACAATATAGTTTCCTATTTTAGAAAAAATATTTTTTACAAAATTAAGATGTTCTTTTGTTGCATTTTTACCTTTTGAGATTCCTGCCATCCCTTCCAAAAACATTAATGGAGCATTTGGCATAATTCTTATTACAGGATTATTTGGTAAAATATTTTCAAAATTAGATATTTTATATCCTGCAGCAATAGATATAATTAATTGATTTTCATTTAAGATATCTTTTATTTCATTTATAACATCTGTTACAAGATGGGGTTTTATAGCAATAAATATTATTTCAGAGTTTTTTGCCAGAGTTTTATTATCACAAATAACTTCAATTCCTGTTTTTTCTCTGCCGATTTTTGCAAAATCTTCATTAACTTCTGACGCAATAATGTCTTCTTTTTTTAGTATATCTGATTTCAAAATACCGTTTATAATTGCACTTGCCATTTTGCCGCAGCCGATAAAGCCAAGTTTTTTCATGCTTTCCCCCATGTTGACTATTTATTTTGTTTTATTTAACATAATGATAATAATACAAATAATATGAAAAGGAAAATATCATGAAACGCACACTAGAAGGTACAAAAGCAAAAAGACAAAAAGTTAGCGGATTTAGAGCAAGAATGGCTACTCCTGGCGGACAAGAAGTTCTTAACAGAAGAAGAGCTAAAGGTAGACATCAAATAGCTATTACTCCAAAAGAACGTGCTTAGTAAACAATTTAGACTTAAAAAAAAATCAGCTTTTAGTGCTACTTACAAAATAAAAAATTCCATTTACAAAGATGGAATAGTTCTTTTTGTAGGTAAGCAGAAGTGCGACGAAATACCCACTAAGGTGGGTTTTGTTGTTAGTAAAAAAACACATAAATCAGCTGTTAAAAGAAACAGATTAAAACGTTTAATAAGAGAAAGCTATCGTCTTTTATTAAAAGAAAATAATGTAGGAATTTCAAATCAAGCAGTATCTTTGATTTTCATAGGTCAAAAAACAGCTTTAGGAAAAAATTTTAAAGAAATTCAAAAAACAGTAAAATATTTAATAGAAAGGGTAAATTTTGGACTTTCATCCGTTTCCTAATTTAGATCCTGATAATGTCTTACCTGATACAAAACGAATGGTCTATCCGTCAGGTCTTGATGATGCGGATAAAAGCCATGTCAGATATGCTCAGCCGTCGCTTAAAACTCCAACATTGACTATTATTGATACTATTTATGATCAAGACGGTGAACCTGTTGTTTTACCGGGGCATTATGAACTTGCATTAAGTGATGATAATGATTTTCTGCTTATTATGCAAAGTAAAAATATTATTGTCAAAATACCTGTTTTCAAACTAGAAAGAGAAGAAGAACAAACTCAGGAAAATTATGATAAAAAGATTAATAAATTAAAATGGTATCAATTTAGAAAAAAAAGATTAAAACGAAAAAGAGATTTTAGAATGAGAGAATCAGGACTTGATCCGGAAGCTGATAAATTTATCTATACAAATGCAACAATAGAATGGATAATTGATGGAGAATATTATCTGATTAAATACGAAGTAGGTTCTACTCGTGCTTGGGGAGCCATAAAACAAACCAGATTTTAATCATATAAAATTATTTAACTGTTAGCATATAATCGTATATTAATTTAGAAGCTTTTTGAATGAATTGAACACCTTGAGGAGAGTTATAAGGTCTTTCTGCCAAAATTACAACAGCATATTTTTTGTTGTTTGGCATATAAACAATACCTGCATCACCAAGCATTTTTCCGATATCACCTGTTTTATGAACAAATAAAGCATCTTTTCCGAGGCCGGCATGAATCAATCTGTTATTTTTAACCTTACTCATATAATCAATAATGTATTCTCTTGAAGAAATACTTAAAAAACTTGGATTATCGATATTATAAAGCATAGTAGTTAAATCTTTGGCGGTTGTATAATTTGTTCCTTCTAAATCCGGAAGCCAATTTTCAACATGAGTATCTTGTAAGCCCCAATCTCTAATGGCTCTGTTTACTCCAACCATAGAACCTACTTTTGCAATAAGCATGTTAGTAGCAGAATTATCTGAAGTTTGTATCATAACTTTTGCAAGAGCATCAAGTGTATATTTTGAACCTGTTTGGTAATATTGCATGTAGCCTGAACCACTTGCTTTGTAATAATCAGTAAGTTCCATTTTTTCAAACAAATCTGTTTGACCTGCTTCAATTTTCTTGAATAATTGAATAAGTACAGGAATTTTTATTATACTTGCTGCTGAATAAATTTTTGAACCGTTTATGTCAACATAATTTCCTGTATCATAATCCCATACGTATATTGCAGGTTTTATTTTAGGATATTCTTTCATAAGATTTGTCAAATCGCTTTCCAACGGCGTCATTTTTCTTGTAGTGAAAAATGTAGACATTTTAGGATTTTTTGTATTTACGCCTGCTAAATATCTTTGACCTAAAAACCAATCATTAGATAAATATTTTGAAGTTGGAAATAACATTTCTCTTGCGTTAAAATTAATCTCTTTATTGCTTGCACCTAAAAATAATGGTTTTGTTACTTTGTTAAAACCTGTAGGTAAAATAAAATATCCAATTAAAGATAATAAGCTTAATAATAGTATATTAGCGATAAAAGCTTTGAATGAAAATTTCTTTTTAGAAACTTTTTTTCTTTTAATTCTGTTAGGAATTTGTTGAGGTCTTTTAGGGCTTTGAGGTTTTTTTAAAGGTGTTTGAACATAACCTTGAACAGAACGATTGTTATTTGTTCTGTAACCTGTTTTATAAGAACTTCTTTGATAATATTCTCTCGAATACTGATTGCGATAACTTTGAGCCACAAACACTCCCCTAAAATGTCTCTTTATAGAAATTCTACAATTTTTTTCTTAAAGGAGGCTCATACATATGGAGGATATTTTTAAAAAATTTGAAATTATTAATTATATAATTCTATTGAAAATACAAAAAAAGTATTTTGTAATTTACTTTCAAGTAATTTATAAAATTCATGCTAAAATTTAAATATAGAGCAATAGGGAGTAGAACGATGTCAAAATATATGATACAACTAACATTTTTTCTAACAGTATTTGTTTTATCACCTTTAAATTTATACTGTAATAATATTCTTGAA
>CADCPD010000108.1 GCA_902803265.1 uncultured bacterium
AAATGTTTTTAAGCACAGCGATAGCACTGTTAATTCAAGCAGATTTGAATTTGTTAGCTTACGAAGAAAGTAATAACAAAATAGCTGCAAAGGTTGAATTAACAATACCAGAGTTGAGTAAAAAAGGAATTCGGCACTTACCCAAAAGTAAGAAGTTAGCGGCAAAAAAATCGAAAAAAAAACCTAAATTTCATAGACCAGTTTTTATAAAAAACAAAGAAATAAAGGAACTAGAACACGAATATAAAGTACGAAAAAAAGAATTAAAAGTTCAATATGAAAAAAGCTTGATGCCAAAATCAGGCTATATGACAAAAGCTGAATATGAAGAAGAATCCAAAGTAAAAGATAAAAGCAGAGAAGATATGGATTTCAAACCTCCTATACAGGATAAGGATATGAAATATCTTCCTCAACCAACGTACAAAATAGTAAGATATAATAACCCACCTGGAAGCCCAGAAATACATTTAACCAGAAAATATCGATTTGAAAGAAGTGAAAAAGATTACGGAATAGTTTCAAATGATTTAAAATTTATGGTATATCCGGTTGTTTACTATTACTCAGACAGAAATGTTACAGCAGGAGAATTATACGTTGTACCTCTTGATACAACATTACCTGATATTCAAAGAATTTTAAAAGCAAACATAGGAAAACGCTCTCAAAAACCTATATTAGAAACAGCTAAAGATACAGAGGTCAGAAATACATTCAGAACAATGACACCTATTGATTTTAATATAGATTCAACAAAGCTGGTAGCAAAAGAAAAAATAGGAAATAATTTTGACGGAATATGGCAAACAAATGTATGGGTTTATGATTTTAAAACACAAAAAGCAACCGATTTAACCGAAATACGCCAAGCAATACTACATTATTGGGAAAAAGAAAAAGGCTTTGAACTTAGTGAATACAGATGGGATATATATCCTTTAGGTTTTGATAAAAATAATAAGGACAGAGTTATAATAAATGCATATGCTTATACTGGTAAAAGACCACAATTTTTAGGAGCGTGGAGCATAGATTGTAATGGTACAACCTCAATACTAGAATCATTAACAGATCAATCTTCTGATGTGAGTGTTATGGGTTTTAAATTAATCCAATCAGGAATAAAAGATCCAAAAGTAGTTGAAGCTGAAACAAAACATTTAAAAGATGTAAGTAAAATTCAAAAAAAACAAAAATTAAAAGCTAAAAAGCAGGCAAAAAAATATAAAAAACACGTATACAAACGACAACTAAAATTATTAAAAGAAGAATATTATACAAAAAGAGATCAGTTGTTGAAAAATAATGATAAGAATAAACGTAAAGGTATAGTTACAGGTTAATTCAATTTTTAACAACAACTGATTCTCTAAAAATTTTATTTAATTATATTATAGTGGGTTAATTTTAGGAGCTTTAATAAGTTCTAAAATAGCACCACCAATTGATTCATTAGGATCGAACGGAGGATTTTGATGAGGTTCTTTTATATTATTTGCAAGCATTTTTACCAAAGGTCCAAATGTATCCGGAACTAAAATTCTTCTGTAAACACCTGATAATAATGATTGAACGTTTGGTGATTTTTCTTCATTAAATTTAGAAAAAGTTCCGTAATACATTTTATCAACACCTTTAACATTTTCCATAGCCATTGCATTAGCTATATAAAGACCTTCACAAATTTCACCTTCGTCTTTTGCATTATTCAACATTTCAGTTAAAGCTGGAATAGCTTTTTCTCTTGCATTTACAAATAAATCAACTTTTTCTTGATCAAATTGACAATATGGTTTTTCATTTGTCGCCAACACAGGTTTTTTAAATTCTCTATCTTTAGGTAATTCAAATTTATCTTCCTTCTTTTCTGCTGCTATTTCGTTTTTAACAACAGGTTCTTTTTCTGTTTTTGTTTCAAAAACATCTGCTTTAGGCTGATTTAAATTTACTTTAGAAATCGGAGCGATTGGATTTTGAACTTCACCCTTAAAAGCAAATTTTTGAAGAGGTTTTACTGTCATAAAATTGTTGATTGCATTAATTTTCATTTTCTTTCCCTTTATATTTAATCTACTCTACATTATTTTTTATTTGTTATTGTTTTAAACTTTGTTGAAAAGCATCTCTTATGTATTCAATAACTGCACCGCCAACTTCTTCATTCGGATCATAAGAGATATCTTTGTGAGGTTGTTTTATGTTATCAAACATTGTTTTTACCAATGGACCAAACGCATCAGGATTTAAAGTTTTTCTGTAAAAACCAGATAAAAATGTCTGAATATTAGGTGATTTATCATCATTGAATTTAGACATTCTGAAATACATTTTGTCCATATTTTTAGTACCAACTTCTGCCATCTGGTCAGCTATATAGATGCATTCCGTCTTTTCTTCCTCTGTTTTTGCACTATCTACAAGTTTTGCAAGTCTTGGAATAGCAAGTTCTTTATTTCGAACAAACGAATCTACTTTATTATTATCAAAAATAGCAAATGGACGAGTTTTAGTAGGGAGTTCACAAGGTTTATAAGATCTTGGTGTAAACTCTTTTACTATTCTTTCTGTTGTATATCTAAGCGGTTGAATCATGTTTGTTTTTCTTATTCTTTCTTTTTTTCTTTTCTTTTAATACATCGTCAAAACTTTTTAAAGTCTTGGTTATTTTGTTATATACATCGTGCAGGAATGTCCTTGCTTCAAATGTCCTCTTGGAAGAATCTACTTCTTTTTCTTCTTCCGGTTTTTCCGGATCATATATACCAAAAAGCGAAAACAATTTTTTCTTGGCATTTTGTATGCTATCTGAGACTTTCTTTGCAATTGCATTTTTTAATTCACCAAACATAGCATTTAGTTTATCTTG
>CADCPD010000109.1 GCA_902803265.1 uncultured bacterium
AATTTTTCCTTTAAATCTGCCGTAAATAATGATGTTATTTAAATCTTCACCTTTTAGAATTTTGTCCGGATATTTTAATTCCCCTAAATCATTCAAAATTTTATTATCAGAACTTATTTGTATGGTATCTATATTTTTTGATAATCTTTTTAAATAGTATTCTTTGTTGTAAGAAAAGAAATAAATTTTATCATCAACAATTTGTCTGTTTAGCCAGTTTTCAAGAATAACAAGTTCTTTATCAAAAATCGTTTTTTCCATACTGTCACCAGTTGCATTAATAAGAAAATATTTGTTATTAGGATTTAAACCATATTTTATTGATATTGGATAACATTCTGCATCAGGTTCGTTATCAAGCATTAAATTTCCATTGCCGCAAGATGCCATAATGTCTTTGTAATACGGAATAGAAATAAAATCCGTTGATAATGTCACGTTGTAAAAGTTTTCAATTAGTTTTATTTTTTCAAATGGAACAATTTCTTGCTCTTTAGCGTTTATTTTTCTTGAGAAAGTTTCACGTGACATTTTTATCACATCTGCTAAATCTTTCTTATAGATCTTTTCTCCTGTTAAGTTTTCTAAAGTTGGCAAAAGTTCGTTATAATACATAGTAAGCACCTCTTGTGAAAATATTATTTGTGATTTATTTGTGATATAGACTTGATATTTATGTGATTATATGTTAATATGTTTATATAGTTTCATATTTACATATAAAAATAATCCCCCAAACGGAGTATTTTTTCAAGATATGAAATAAATAGGCTGGACAGTTTTATAAATGGTTTCTGTATAAAACAAACCGAACAATACACAGACTAATAAAGGACAAAGACAATGGAAAAAATTTATGTACAAGCATATTTGACGGAGGAAAAAAAAGAAAAATTTTACTTTAACTTATTAAAAAATAAGAAAAAAGCAAGTCCGTTTTTAAACGAATTTATAGATAAATTTAATAAAAATCCCAAAAAAGTAATTAAATTTATCGAATCAGAAACATAATTCTATTAGTAAAAAATAAAACAAAGGTACAGCACCGGCATTCATGCAATGGGCTTACTAAAAGTGCAAATTTTCAGAAAATTAGAGTTTTGATGTGAATTTACATCAGGCTTAATTTTGATACCAAAAAAGGAGCAAAAAATGAACTTAATCAGTTACAAAGAAGCAGCAAAGCTATTTCCTGGAGCAACTCCAAAAAAAATATCGCAGTGGTTATATCACAAGATTTTACCACCCGACTTAAGGATATCTATTGGCAAATCAAGATTTCTTGACAAAGACGGATTAGAGGAATTTATAGAAACAAAAAGGGGTTAAAAATGTTTAAATCAATCAGTTTAATTTTAGAAGCGTTCAAAAATGAAAAAGAACGTGAAAAACAAAGAATGAATGAAATGTTGCGTGATATCAAAGCAATGTTGTATCACAAGATTGAAGAAGATCACAAAAAATACAAACGTGTAGTTATGCATACCGAAGTAGAAGCAGAAGCAAACGAACGATTAAAAGAAGTTATCAGATCTCCAAAAGATATAAGAAGAGTCTATAAAAATCTTATAGACAGAAAAATTAGGGAAATGGAAGAACCCGAAGAAATCCAATTATCACAAAATTCACAAAATGCAGAATGGTCAACTGCACCAAGTCATCATGCGTAATCTCCAAATTAGGCAAACGACCTGACGGCTCGGAAAGACGAGCACTTTAAAAGGAAGTACTATGAAAGATAAAGATCCAACAAACAATGAAATAACAGAAGATGAATACGATTCTTTTGAAGAGTACGAAAAAGATATGCAATGGGCAGAGATAACGGCTCAAATGGCAGAAGATTATATATGGGGTTAATCAATGCAATACGATAAATGGTTAAAACAAAGAGAAAAAGGAATTGGCGGAAGTGAATGCTCTGCAATTATAGGTGTAAACCCTTGGTGTTCAAATACTGAATTATGGGAATATAAAACCGGAAGAAAAGTCCGTGAAGATATTTCCGACAAAGAACGTGTTGCATACGGAAAATCAGTTGAACAGTTTTTAATTGAGATTTTCAAACTTGATTATCCTGAATACGAAGTTATTCACAAAGATTATGATTTGAGAAGATGTGAAGAATTTCCGTTTATATTGGGTTCACTTGATGCAGATCTAATAGAAAAAAGCACACAAAGACAAGGTATATTAGAAATAAAATCTTCACTAATACAAAATTCAAGCGAATGGGCGAAATGGGATAATAAAATACCTGATTATTATTATTCTCAATTGGTTCACTATTTTATAGTGAATAAAGATAAAGAGTTTGCCATTTTAAAAGCACAATTAACGTCAATAAAAACTGATGAGAATACAAATTTTAGATGTGTAAGACACGATACACGTCATTATTACTTTGAAAAAAATGAAGATTTAAAAAAGGATATGGAATATTTAAAAGCCGAAGAAGTAGATTTTTGGTTGAAGTTTGTAATGGAAGATAAACGACCACCATTATTATTAAGTCAAATATAGGAGCAAATTTATGACAACGAAAGAAAAAACAGAAGAAACAAAGCCATTAAAATTTGAAATTTTGTCACCAACAGATGAAAATTTTTCAAATAAGATAAAATTCAATTTTGAAGAATTAAAAGGAGCATTAAGTTTAAGATTAGAAAAATATAAAAATCTTACTTATACAGAAGACCAAATAAAATTGGCTAAAAAAGATAAAGCAAGTCTTAATGCCTTTAAAAATAATATTGAAACGGAAAGAAAAAGAATAAAAAGAGAAGTTAATAGATTTTATGAGGAAGAATTTAAACCTCAAGTTGATGAAATAGTTGCTTTAATTGATAAACCTATTAAAGAAATTGATTCACAGATAAAGGCTTACGAAGAAGATATAAAAAATAAAAAAATTACTGAAATTGAAGAATTTTTCAATGCAAATAATACTATTTCAGCACTAAAAGTAGAATTCAATAGCATATATAAGCCTGAATGGTCAAATTTAACAAGTTCTACAAAAAAAATAAAAGAAGAAGTTCTTGAAATTATCGAAAAAATAAAAACAGATTTAAGTGTAATATTTGATTTTCAAAGCAAATATGAAGTTTCACTCATAAATGAATATCAAAAGGCATACAGACTTGATGATGTAATTCGATTAAAAAAATCACTTCAGGAAAGAGAAGAACTTATAAAAAAATGCCAAGAAACTGATGAAGAAAAACCTTCAGAAAAAATAGTAAAGGTTTCTACATCGGAAACTTCTAAACCAATTTATTACAAAAAATCTTTTGAAGTAAAAGCAACAAAAGATGATTTAATCGCAATACAAAATTTATTTAATAGCAGAAATATAGAATACAGAATTATTGGGTAAAAGAAAGGAAATTTAATTATGGCAAATTCATTAGTTAAAAAGAAAAAAACAAATTTAGAGGTAATAAAAGAAAATATAGATAACTTAATTACATCTAAATCAAATGCACTGCCTAAAGGATTTAATCAAACAAGATTTGTTCAAAATGCAATGACCGTTTTATTAGATACAAAAGGAATTAATGAAATGAACCCTATTTCAGTTGCAAGAACAATTTTAAAAGGTGCTTTTTTAGATTTAGATTTTTTTAGAAAAGAATGTTACGCAATTCCTTATGGTAAAGAACTAAACTTTCAAACTGATTACAAAGGGGATATTAAAATTGCAAAAAAATATTCAATTAGACCTATTCGTGAAATTTTTGCAAAAGTAGTAAGAGAAGATGATGAATTTACTGAATTTTGCGAAGACGGAAAACAAGGATTTAGGTTTAAGCCAAAAGCCTTTAATAATAAAACTATAATTGGGGCATTTGCAACAGTATTGTTTGAAGATGGGGAATTATTAATAGAAACAATGAGCAAAGAAGAAATTGAAGACGTAAGAACTCAATTTTCAAAAGCTCCAAATTCTCCTGCTTGGTTAAAAACTCCATCAGAAATGTATAAAAAGGTTGTTCTAAAAAGATTGTGTAAAATGATTCCACTTGAATTTAAAACACAGGAACAACAATTATCTTTTAAAAATGCAGATAATACTAAATTTGATAGAGATTATGATAACGAAATTTTTAAAAATGATGATGTAGAAATAATTGAAGTTTCACAATCTGATATAACAGAGATTTCAGATGTTTCAGAATCAGATATAAAAGAAAAACAATCTCTTCTTGATGGAGTAGAATAGGAATTTTCTTTGAGGGCGGAACTTTTACATATAAACTCAACAAAATCTATATAGATTCGCCCTCTTTTCCTTAAAAGGTAAAAATAATGGCAGAAACAGAAAATTTAAACAATAAAAAAGAATATATAAGAGATGGTTGTATTTTATTAGCAAGACACATTTTATCAAGTGAGATATGGTACAAACCTGCTTATTACTTCAAAATTTTCAGTTATATTCTAATGAAAGTTAATCACGAAGACAACCAAATGTTTGAAAGAGGTTCAAATTATTTCAATTTTTCAGCAGAACGCATTCCGGGTGTAAGATTAATCGAGATTTACAGGTTCTTGAAGTGGGCACGAAGTGAACAAGTTAAAATTATTGCTACACAGAAAACCACACGGGGAATAATAATCAAAGTCAATAATTATAACATTTATCAGGACATCAAAAATTATAAAATGTCAGACAGAATGACAGACAAAAGTCAGACAGAAAAAAGACAGGAATCAGACAAAGATTACTCGATAAACAATAATGAAGAATTAAAAATTAATAATATAACTACTACTTCTACTACGGAAGAAAAATTTTTAAAAGAAAATTCTGATTTTAAATTTTTGGGAGAATACCATAATGTCGGTTTAACTGAAAAACAAATAAGAAAATTGGAATGTATGATCTTGAACAGAAAAAAATTAGACCAATATATTGAAGAACTTTCAGAAAATATTGCTGAAAAAAAAGAAAAGAATTTCGATTTTGAATATCCAAATATGCATGAAGTTCGTATTAAAAAATATTGGTTAAAGGATAAAAACGGCAGAAAAACAACTCAAACAACCCAAAATAAACCATTTTCTGAAATGACGGATGATGAGAAGAAAAAATATTTAAAGAATAAAAAAAGCAAAGGTGAAAATTTAACACCGGAAGAAAAAGAATACTACGCAGATATAACTTATGGAGACTGATATGCAAGAAATAAAAATGGAAAATTTAAGATTTGAAGATTTATTTGCGTTAGAGCCAATGAATTATTACAGAAGATTAGTTAATAAAGGAAATCTGAATCAATTACAAAAAGCGGAAGAAATATGGGAACAAACGCATTCAGCAAAAGAAGTTGAAGATTTTGCAAAAGATATCATTTCTCAAATGAATGTAAATCCATTGCTAATTGCTGCAGAAATACCTGCTAAATACAAAAACGCAAGTTTTGACGGATACAAACCTCAAAACCAAAAGCAAAAAAAGGCTAAAGAAAAAGCACAAGAATATTGTATTGAAATAAAAAACCATCTTCAAGACGGCAAAAATTTTATATTTTTAGGAATGGGAGATGTTGGAACAGGTAAAACATATTTGTCAATTTGTATGCTAAAAGACATCATTAAAAGACAAATTTCTGCAAAATTTATAAGTGCTATCGATATGATATGCAGCATAAAAGAAGATTTTAAAATTGATAAATACGCAAACGTGCCTGTTTTAATAATTGATGATTTAGGCAAGGAAAGAAGTACTGACTGGGTTTGTGAACAATTATATGCGATTATAAACAGTCGCTATGTTAATAACAGACCGACAATTATTACAACAGAAGATGATATTTCTGATTTAGAAAATAGTTATGACAACAAAGGAAAGGCTATTTTATCAAGATTAAAAGAAAATATAGAAATTGTGCCAATGTTAGGCAGTGATTATAGACAAAGAAGATTTTAAACAAAAGAAAGGAAAAACAACTATGACAAAGAAGAAAAAAGCAGAAGAAATTGAACAAGAAATTGAAACTCCGGAAGAAAATTCTTCAATAGAAGAAGAAACATTAAACCCGGTTAATCAAATGGAAGACGAAGCACTGGAAGACATTGAAGAAAATCTTTCATCTGATGAAGACGAAGAAACCGAAACAGACGAAGACGAATCAGAAGATGATGAAGACGAAGACGATAAAGAAATGACTTCTTCGGAAGCAAGAGATTATGTTGACGAACAAATTGACGACAAATTTGTTTCTGACTGCAGCAAAGAAAAAATGACACCTGAAAAGGCTGCAAAGAAAATCAAAGAATTAAAAGAAGAAAACGAACGATACATGACAAGAATTGAAGTTATTTCTCCAATTGCGAAATTATCAAACCTTGATTTATTGCGTGATTTAGTAAAAGAAAGCACAGTTAATGCAGTAAATTCAATAGAAGCAGATTGTGATGTAAAAGAAAAGGCAAA
>CADCPD010000110.1 GCA_902803265.1 uncultured bacterium
AAATATCCTTTTGGATACATTGATAAACTAGTGAAAGAATTTCTGTATTTATTTGTTCTTTCGTCATTAATTTTTATACCGAATTTTTTATCAAAAGCTTTATCATATAATTCGCCCTGTTCTTTATCTGAATAAACTCTATGTAATGGCATAAAACCAACAACAAGTTTATTACTTGCTTTAACAGATTTATATAATTCTATATCAGCTTTAATATTATCTTTGTCAACAGATGTTAAAATAGAGTCAAAACCTATAACTTTTGCCTTTGTATATTTGTCTAAATAATTAAACATTTTGGCATACATATCACGTTTCCAAGGCCAACGCTGTTTTGATATAGATTTATCATCAATAACTATTATTACAATATCATCATTACCAGTTTTGTCAGCTACAGCTATATTTGTCATTACATTATAAAATTTTGGTTCAATAAAGAAATTAAAAATTTGATAAGTAATAAACATAAATACAACAATAGAAATAAAAATTATTAATGGTTTAAATTTTTTCATTATAACTCCGTTTATTTTCTTTCATGATATAATAAACTTAGAAAAAAGGATATATTATGGCTATGAATTTGATTGAATTATTAAAAGAAGAAAAATTGTACCCGATATTAAGATGTGCAGATCCGATAAAGGCAAAAGACACTGCAAAAGCACTTCTTGACGGCGGAGTAAAAGTGTTGGAAATAACACTGGAAAATTCTCAAATATATGATGTAATTAAAGAAATATCTAAAGATGCAATAGTTTGTGCAGGTGGTGTTATTACTGCTCAACAAGCAACAAAAGCATTTGAAAACGGAGCACAAATATTTTCATCTCCAATATTTCAAATGAACATGGTAAAAATATCTAAAAACGCTCAGGTTCCTTTTATAGCAGGTGCTTCAACAGCTAATGAAGCTTATCAGGCATGGAAAGCCAGAGTTCCGTTAATTAAAATATATCCGATTACAGCTCTTGGAGGTTTATTATATTTGGAAGATTTATTAAGACCAATGCCGTTCTTAAATATTATGCCTATGGGTAATATTAAATTGGAAGAAGTTCCCGCATACATTCATGCCGGTGCTGTTGCCGTTGGTGTAGGAAGAAATCTTTATGACGGATTTAATTTCACTGAAATCACTAACCGTACAAAAACTATAATGAGAGAATTAAAGGATTAGTTTAAAATGACTAAAAATATCGTTATATCAGGTTATTACGGCTCTGATAATTTTGGCGATGAAATGATTTTGAAAGTTTTAATTGAAAAATTAAAACAATTTGATGTGAACATTACAGTCCTTTCTTTAAATCCTGAAAAAACAAAAACTTTACATAAGGTAAATGCTGTCAATAGTTTTTCAATGTTAAAAGTAATATCAGCCATTATAAAATCCGATATTTTAATATCAGGAGGAGGAAGTCTTTTACAGGATTCAACCAGTGTAAAAAGTCTTTTTTACTACCTTTTTGTAATCAAAATTGCAGAATTTTTCCGTAAAAAGGTAATGATTTTTGCACAAGGAATTGGACCAATTAAAAATAAATTCGGAGAAATCCTTTGCAAAAAACTATTAAAAAAAGCTGATTGCATAACAGTTAGAGATGATAAGAGCTTATTTTTATTAAGAAGTTGGGGAATTAACAATGCTAATCTTGTTGTAGATCCTCTGTTTGGCTTAAATCTTGCAGGTTCTAATCCTACTGAAACTGTTGGTATTCAGCTGCGTGATTTTAAAGATTTGAGTGAAGAATTTTTGATAAAACTTGCCAAAGCTGTTGAACAATATTTTTATAATAAGAAAATAAAGATATTTTCATTCCAAGATAAATTAGATAAAAAAGTTTGTATTCACTTTGAATCAATATTAAAAAGCATAAATCCAAATTTGCAGACAGAAGTTATTTACAACAAAACTAATGACGAGTTAATTAGTCTTATGCGAGATTTAAAATATATGATAGCAATGAGATTTCATGCCTGTCTTATTTGTGCAAAATACGGCATAAGAACATTGGCGCTTTCATATGATTATAAAGTTGATAAATTAGCGGAAGATTTAAAACTTCCTTGTGTAAAAATAAATTCCAATACAAATATAGACTTTTTCATAAATCAAATGAGAGAACTTAACAGAGAAATTTTACTTAAAACTGTAAATAGTAAAGTTTTTGACTGGTCTTATTTAGAAAATCTACTTAAGTAATTGTTCAGCCAATTTTGCTATTGTTTTCGGGAAATATCTTTGTAAATATTCTGCTCTCATAGAATATCTGTCAACCGTATTATATGTATTTAAAAGAGCATTTATTTCTGCTAAAGATTCTTTTAAAGCGCCGTTTGTCTGACTAGGATGACAAGTTACATTCATAAAATAATCAATATGTTCTCTTTGTGCATTTGAAAAATTATCATTAAATAATGCTTTTTCTGTTTCATAAATTTCTTTTATATCTTTGTCTGCCGATAATAAAAGATTTTCTGTAGCATCTTTTGTTTTAAAAGTTGAAGTGTCATATTGTTTCATATCTTTTGCATGACCAAGTTCGTGCAACAAAATATATGGGGTATCACAAGTTGTTACATCTTTTCTTCCCGGATGATAAAATGATGCTGTATCATCATCTATTTGGAATAATCTTGTAACATTATCTTTCATTTTTATTAATTCATCACCGGAAACTGTTTTTAAAGCAGGAATAAGTTTTTCACTTTGTCCGCCTAAAACATATGAATACAAATCTATTTCAGTATTTTCATTTGTATTTCTGTCTTTGACATTTAATTTTTTGTTATCTTCACTGTATTTTATTTCGTAAGATTTATTATTTTTTGAAGAAATAAAGGTGTTATCATCAATTACTTCAAATGCTTCCGAATGATTGTAAAGAACTTTTCCGTCTTTATCAGTTATTTTATAATCAACAATTCTGTTACCGTTTGGATCGTCTTCATACAAATATTGAGTATGAGTACCATCCAAAGATTTCATATCTTTTTTAACTGTTTTTATGCCTGTATTTTTATCAATGCTGCCTGAACTTATTTGTTCAGTTTTTCCGTTATTATAAACTCTTTTTGTATTAAAAATACCTTTAATTTCCGATGGTTCAGAATATTCTTTATAATCTTTTGTAATTATTGTTTCTTTTAGCGGAATTGTTTTTTTATTTACTATTTTGCTTGTAATTTCTGAAATTGTACCTGTTTTAAAGTCTTTTCCTTTTTTAATCTCGTATTGTTCATTATTTTTTGTTTCGTATGTTATTTCTTCTGTTGAACGTGGTTTGCCGTTTTTATCTGTAGTTAAAGTTTTTTGATTTCCGTTTTTTAGTGTTGCTATAATATCAAGTGAATTTCTGTCATACTTATTTGTATTAAGTTTAATATCTTTTAAATTATCCCCGCAAAGTTTATCCATTTCGTTGATTTTTTCGGCAACTTTTTTAGCATTCATATCTTGATTTGAATAATATAGATTGAATGTAATATCGTCAACACTTAATTTTGTTTCAGCTAAAATACTAACTTTTTCTTGAATTTCTTTTGGTTTTTGAGCAAGTTTTGCCAATTGTTTTTCACTGAATTTTTCTTTTACCTTATCAGAAAATTCAGGTGTAGTTTTTGTAAAAGTATCCGGAATACTTGTAAAAGACACTGTTTGTCTTGGTTTAAAAGTATTCAAAACAGGTTTATATATATTATTCAGACTTGAAATCACTACCATACATGGATTTTAAAACACCTAAATCCATGTAATTGACATATTTTTTACACTTAATTAATATTGGTTTACAAAAAATTATTTTTTTCCAAATAATTTTTTTATTTTATTGAAAATAATTTTTGCTAAATCAGTATCATTTTTTTGAATAATACTGTCAACATCCTCTTCATCAAAAATGCTCTTGTCAAATTCGTCATGATCTTGATCTTTTTCTTCTTCGTCTTTTTCACCTTGTTGAAAATAACCGGTATTTCCTCCGCTTCCATCACTTGTTTTTTGCGGTTGCTTTATTACTGGCTGATTAAAATTGTTGTTTACATTGTAATTAAAACTCATAAGAAAATCCTTTTTTTCTTATGTTAAAAATTTAATTAAAATTTTTCATCATTTAAAAAGATGATTATATTTCAGATAATTTTTTGTTTAGTTCATCAATATTATAATTTATTTTGTGTATATTTTTTATTTCTTTTCTAAAATGTAGAAATCCATATATACATAATATTGAACATATTATACAAAGAGCGCCTAAAATTTTTATCATATGTTTCTCCTTATATAGAAAAGGAGAGTAAGATCTCCGACCTCACTCTCCTAAGTATTCTCT
>CADCPD010000111.1 GCA_902803265.1 uncultured bacterium
AATTTTCAGAAAAGGCGGAGAAGAACGCTGCATAAAATGTCAGCATTGTTTGGCAATTTGTCCGACAGGAGCTTTAAACATTTGGAATAAAGATCCTGAAAATTCAGAAAGCACAGATTTTAACGTAAATGCGGAAGAACTTTTAAAACTTATAAAATCAAGAAGAAGTTATCGAAAATACAGACAAGAAAATCTTGACGAAGATAGAATGAATAAATTGAAAGATATGCTAAATTGGGTGCCTACAGGGGTAAATAATCATCGTTTGCATTTTTCATTTATTGATAATATGGACGTTATGAATGATTTTAGAGAACAAGTTAATACAAAACTTGTAAAATTGCTGAATAAAACACCCTTTAAAGGAATAAAAAAGAAATTTTCAAGATACATAAAAGCAATCTTGGCAGGAGAAGATGTAATATTCAGAAATGCACCTCACATGATAGTTGTAGCAACACCTTTAGATGCACCTTGCAAAGATATTGATCCTGTAATTGCATTAAGTTATTTTGAACTTTATGCACAATCTATGGGAGTTGCAACGTTATGGTGCGGACTGGCAGAAGCATGTTTAAAATTATTTCCTGAAACAAGTGAATACCTTGAGATTCCAGAGAATTATAAAGCTGCGTATGTTATGTTGTTCGGTTTGTCAGATAAAAAATACCATAGAACAACACAACCGGAAAAATACAACATGGTTTCTGTTACTAAAAAAGAAGATAAAAAAGTTTCTTTACTAAGAAAGATTCAACGTTTTATCTGGAATTTTTAGTTAAAATTTTTAATAAACTCTGTCTTTAGATGGATTTTCCATACCGTAATCAACAACACTGATTATTTCAAAACCCATATCTTCAAGCTTACCTGCTAAGAAGTTTGCAGGAATTTTTGTTGTCGGTTTATCGTAATCAAGAATAATTTCATCTAAAAGATTTTCTAATGCGGTAATTTTACTAACTTCAGACGTACTTATTGATTTATTGTCCTTGATAGTGAATTCTATTTCACCAAACTTTGCTTTTATCATATACTCTTTCTCCTGATCGTACTTTTGATATTATTTCAAATTTCAAAAAAATTAGAAACATATATTTATATGATAAAATTTTTTTATGGGTAATAATTTTTCGATTAGTGAAAGTTTGGATAATATATTGGGTGAAAGAGGTTTAGAACTTGCTCAAGATATTTTTGATAAAGCAACAAAACAATTTTTAACGCCTGCAAGAGAAAATATTTTTAATGCTTTCAAATATACAAATTTTGATGACGTAAAGGTTTTAATTTTAGGACAGGACCCTTATCCCAATCTTGAACACGCACATGGGTTAGCTTTTTCAAGCAAAGCTGAAAAATGTCCCGCCTCATTAAAAA
Organism: uncultured bacterium; assembly: GCA_902803265.1. GTDB lineage: Bacteria > Cyanobacteriota > Vampirovibrionia > Gastranaerophilales > Gastranaerophilaceae > UBA791. The sequence continues at coordinate 1,381 of CADCPD010000111.1, forward strand.
ACATTTTTAAAGTAATAAATAAAAATTTCGGAACCGATTATGAATTTAAATCTTGGGAGCTTACACCATGGGCAAAACAAGGCGTATTTTTGCTAAATACGGCACTAACGTTTTATGATGAAAAATCACAAAATAAAATTTTAAAACTCTGGAAACCATTTATAGATTTAGTTTTAGAAAAATTATCCAAACGAAACAAACCTCTTGTTGTAATGCTATGGGGAAATAAAGCTCAAGAAAGAGCCTTACCGTTTTTTGAAAATAAAGAAAACATTTTGGTTTTAACTTCTACACACCCGTCGCCATTGGGTGCAAACAAAGGTAATAATTGCTTTATGGAATGCAATCATTTTAAAGAGTGCAATGACTTTTTAAAACAACATAATTTGCCTGAAATTAATTGGTATTTATAGTTAAATATTGTTAAAATAGCTTTGTTTTTTGTGATATTTTGGGCTTTTACTCTTATAATAGAATTAGGAATGGAGTAGTTTTTTAAAGTGAATAAATCATTTTTTATAATTTTTACATTAGTGTTGGTTATTACAACAGGATTCATTATTGTTCAAAAACCGATTATGCATAAAGAATTTTCTCTAAGCGTTATTGATTATCTTATAAAATTCAATAATGACGGCTCTGTTACAACAACAAAACAAACAACTACAACTCAAATAAAACACGTTGGAGGCAATTAGTAATATGAAAAGATTTTTAGCATTATTTTTGGCTTTATTTTATATGCTTTCTACAAACACATGTTTTGCTTCAGTTTCAAATCTTTATTTTGTAAAAAATATCGACAAAGAAACTGTAAAATCTATTGTAGAACCTATAATTGATAACGGTAAATACAGTATTCATAAAAAAGATCCGTATTATGCAATTTTAAAATCGGATAACTCAAACTATATTATAGTAATACTACAACCTACAGGAAGTAACTTGTTCTATTATTTTCAGTCAACAGATAATAATTCAATTGACAAAAACATTCTAAAAGCATTGAAAAAAGCTAATATAACTTATGAACAAACACAAAATCAAAAATACATAAGCCTTTACGAATCTCAAGCACAAAAGGTTTTGATGTATGACGGAAATGTTCAATACGACTTTTCTGAACCAAAACAAAACACAAATACATATACACAACAGCAACAACCTCAACAAAGCACAACGCTGAAAGGTTATGTCGGAAAAGTTGATAAAGGAACAACTTTTAAAACATACTTACAAACACCTATTAATACCGCAACTGCAAATAAAGGTGACAGCGTTACAGCTGTTTTAACCGACGACTGGACATATAACGGACATATTATTGCTCCTCAAGGCAGTGTTGTTACAGGGACTTTAACAAAAGCCCGCCATGCAACATACGGTTCTTTGAACGGCAGAGTTGTTATTGATTTTAATAAACTAACAACAGTTGACGGCAAAACTTACGATATTTCAATTGAAGCTGTTGATTTTACAGTAACAAATGACGGAAAATTAAAAAATACAGTTAAGAATGTGGCTGCTGGCGCTGCAATAGGGGCCTTAAGCGGATTATTAGTAGCGTTATTAGCAAGAGATGTAAGTTATGGTTCTGCTATTGCAATTGGTGCTGCAAGCGGCGCAGGAATAGGAGCTGTCAAATCAGGAGTTGAAGCAGGTATTGATGCTGAAATCCCTGTTTATACAGAACTTGATTTAACATTATCAAAATCTTTGAGTGTATCTTTTCAATACTAAAACATAAGGAAAAATTATGAATAAACGATTAATTATATTAGGATTTTTAATTTTAGCAATTTCGATTATAGGTAAACTACTTTTTATTGCAGCAAAAAATATAAAAGTTGATGATTTTCACAAATCAGCAGTTATATTTGTTGTTGATTCTTCTGCCTCAAACCAGTCAAAATTACCTGAGCAAATTAAATATTTAAAATCTTTATGTTCAATACTTGATCCGGAAGATGAAATAAAAATCTTAAAAGTTTCTCAAAAATCATATTTGATTTATGAAGGCTCACCAAGTGATTCAACAGGTATAACAAAAGCTGTTAATGAATTTACAAAATACGATAAAAATGATTACGGAACAGCTTACGGTGAAGGGTTGAAAAAAGCGTTTTCTCACTGTTTGACAATGAAGAAAGAAGGATATGTTCCTGCAATTGTTGTTATCGGAGATTTAGAAAACGAGGGGGATGTTACAAAACAGGTAAATTGGGATATTTTACCCAAAAATGTTGAATCCGTACAAAAATATGCACCGGATTTAGCAATGATGTTTGTTTATGCTCATCCCGAAAAATTAGATTTAGTTAAAGAAACTTTGAACCCTGTTTTAGGGGAAAAGAAATTAATTGTTGCTAATGAGCAAAATGCTCAAAAAGCACAACGCAGATTTTTAGACGCTATTGGACGATAGGAGATATTATATATATGGCTTTTACTATTATTTCTAAAAATAAAGAAAAAACTTTTACTGATAAAGAACTGGTAAATATATGTTCAAATGACGGATTTGATTTTAAAGTAGATGTCGATTTTGAATGTATGTTAACTGTTCAATATAATCCGAATGAAAACAAATGCATTATTTTAAATCAATTCGGAGATCCGAGATTTTTATTCAAAGGCAAACCTATTCCAACAAAACTTGATGTGGATAAAGTTTGCAAGATTATGATTGACGGAACTGATGAATTTATTATGATAAAAATGATTGGTTCATCTTCTTCAACAAATCTTCAGGAAGAAAATCTTACAGAAGCTGACGTTAAAGAAATTTACGGTAATGACGTTAATGCAGCGGCTAAATTAAAACTTGAAAAAAGAAAAGCAGAAATTGAACAGGTAAGAATATCTATAATAAATGAAATAACTCATCCTATTAACGATATAACAAAGAAACTTTCAATGAATTCAAAAGGCGGTATTTGTATGCATATTGCTCTTTTACTTGCATCCTTTGTATGCGCTTTTGGAGTTTCAAATTATTTAACAGGTTTGCCATTGACTGATGCCGGTAATGTTATTCAAATGCCTGCTAATTTAAAAGTTATATTTATTTTTGCATTTATAATTTATGGTATCGGCTTAGTTTTAAAACAAGGTATATTTTTATATTTACAAAATAAATTAGGAGAAGATACAACAGTTTCAAGAATTGCGGAAAAATTTGCAATTATGATTCCGTCAATTTTTTATCTTGCAATTTATATTATAAATGTTCTTTATTTCTTAACTCCAAAAACTATACCCGTTTTTGCGGTATTAATATCATTATTCTTTACGACATTAGCTGCAACGCTTGCTGTTGCATGCGGATATTTTAAGCACAACAATGTTGCTTTATCTGATGAATTAAATCATTTACAATACAGACAAGATTTTGAACGTGTTGTTAAAGAGTACCAAAATTGGATAGAGAGATTTGTAAATAATTTAAGTGTCGCTAAAATAAGAAATTTAAAAGATAAAATTTTTATGGCTCAAATAAAATCTGTCGGAGAAATATGTTTAGGGATAATTACAGCACCGTTTTTGGCATACGGAGTTTCAAACACTCTTGCAATGTGCTTCCCTGAAGCAGCAGGATGGATAAGAGTTTCAGGTCTAAGATTCAGCCCAGTATTTTTGGTATTGGCATCAATAATGATTATTTTTGCATTCTTTGCTTTTGTTAATGCTTTTACCTGCAACAAGAAAATACAAGCGTCTAATGTTTTGAAAACAGACGGTTTTAGTAATTATCTTCAACACGGAGTTGAAATATTCGGACTTGAAGGAATAAGAAAATTAAATACTGAAATGCGCCAGTCATTTATTATTGGATTGTGCATTATAGTTATTGAATTTTCTATGAATGTTTCATACTTTATGCAGGAAATGGGCGGTGATTTAGGCGGAATGCTATTGAGTTTTCTTGCAGCATTAGTGCCTACCGCAATTTTAATTGCAGAAACTTATATGTTAAGCTCAACAAAATTTGAAATTTTTGCCTGCAGTGAAGTTATTGATAAATTTGAAAGAGAATAATGAATTACAGTGCATTTATTAAAATTTTGCTTATTTTAGCAATTATATTAACGGCTGCGATATGTGCAATAAAACCAAAAATGCACTCAACTTTGCTTATAACTGATTCAAATTATGTTTTAACAAGTTCAGAAACAGAACCCGAAAAAACAAAAACAAACGAAGTTATAGCAACTATAAGTCAGGAAGAAATACAAAAGCCAAAAGTCATTGAAAAACCTGTTTCGACACCTATTCAAACAAAGGTTGAAACGAAAGTTCAACCGATACAAAAAACTGTTGTAAATACGCCAAAACCTGTTCAGCAAACTCAAACGATAAAGTCTAAACCAACAGTTTCAACAACTACAACTAAACCTGTTCAAAAACCTGTTCAACAAGTTGAAAAAGTTCAGTCAAAACCTCAAACATTAACTGAACAACAGGAAGAAATTGCTTGGAACAAATGGCGTTCAAATTTGCAAAATCAAATAATGAAAGATTCAAAACTACCGATTATTCCAAACGGTATTGTATTTAAATTTTCGTTTACTGTTGATAAGTACGGAAAAGTTTCTAATGTAAAAACATGGTCTTTAACACCAACTTACACACCTTATGCAATTCAATATATCGCACCTGTCATAAGGGGCTATCAGGGTCATTCTATTTTAGATTTTCCTTTTGGTTCTAATCGTGTTATAACTAATGTAGAAGGCGGATTTAAAATATCTAATACTTCTAAATACAGTACGCCAAAAGACTATAATGATACGGAAACTGTAAAAAGATAAGGATTAAAGAATGTTCAGATGTAAAGAATGCGGAAGCGAATTTGATATAAAACCGGATTATTGCGATTGCGGTAATGATACTTTTGATGAAATAGTTGAAAAAGTTGAAACTATTATTGAAAAAGAACCTGTAAAAGAAGAAACACCTGTTAATTTCTTTGAAACAAAAAATACAGAAACAGAAATTTCTAAAAAAGAAACGCCAAAATCAGAACCTGTAATAAAAGTTGAAAAGCCAAATATTCCACAAATAAAAATAGAGCCGATATCTTTAACAATATTTTTAATTTGTATTTTATTATCAATTTTTGTAATCTTTCTTGTCGGAAATCCGAAAGAAGATATGGTTACTGATAAAAATACTGAAATATCACAAACAACAGGCCAAAATATTCCATCTATTGATAAAATATGGGATAATACGCTTCCTGTAAGAAAAGAGGAAGAAACACCCATTGTTCAGGAACCAGTAATTCAACAACCAATTCAGACTCCACAAACTGTTGAAGTAAAAAAAAACGAAAATAAAGTAGTTCAGCAAATACAACAAAAACCTGCTGTAAATACGCAAAAGCAAACAAAACCGGCACAAACGCAAACCACCCCAAAACAAACTCAAACAAAACCAAAACAACAAACAACAACACCTGCAAAAACAACACCTTCTGCTCAAACACCTGTTCAAACACCGACACAAGTAAAGACAAGTCAACCGCAACAGGCTAAAACCGTTAATCCGCAGGAAATGTTTAATTACAAAATTGCATTACGAAATAAACTGGCTTCAAAAATAGATTTCACAAGTATTTTAGGTGACGGAACATGTGTTGTTTCTTTCAAAGTATCACCATCAGGAACTCTTACAAACAGAACCTTTGTAAAACAGTCAGAAAACGGTATTTTAAATGATATAGTTTATAACGCAATAATGTCAACTCCGACATTTAATTCTCCGCCGTCATCATATAATAATGAAACTTTAAAATTCACTGTAAAGATGTACGACGGCAGATACGAAGTTTCACTCAACTGATAACAGTGCGTGGTGAATTGTGAATTGTGAATTGTGAGTGGTGAGTTGAATTTCTATTCACCATTCACTACACACCATTCACTAATTACTAAACCCTGTTCACTATTCACAAACCACTAATCTTTGTAGAATTCGTACTGTTGTTCCTGTTGCTGAGGTTGAACAGTTTGTGTAGGTTCTGACTGCATAGACTGAGTTAAGACTGTTGAAAATTTAGATAAATCATTAACTTTATACATATGTCCGCCTGTTATTGTCGAAAGACAAGATAATTTATTTGAACCTGAATCAACTAAAATTACATCAATATGAATATCAGTACGTGTTTGCATTAATTGTCTTGCAAAAGCGCAAGGATCACCTCCGCAGTTTTCGCCACCGTCTGTTATAAGAATAATTTTCTTTGGAGTAGTTCTATCCATTCTTAGATCTTCTTCTACAGCTCTGTCAAGACCATAAACCATAGGGGTTGAACCACCTATTCTTGCAGAATTCATTCCGCTTATTAATGCATTTGAATTAGCCTGAGTTAAAGCTACAAGCTGTGAAGTTGCAGAACAAGCGCCTGTATTATTGCCTGTTGTTGTACCTGAAGTAGATGTTACAGCTTTATATTTTCCTTTTACCTTTTTAATTTCATGAACTTTGCCGCTTTGGGCTTTTTGCGAATCGTAATCAGCTTGTCCGAATACTCTTAAACCAACTTTTGTAGACGCAGGAATTTGTGCAATTACATAATTCATTGTTCTTTTTGCCTGTATAATCCAGTTTGCCATTGAACCGGAATAATCCATTACAAGATCTATTATTTGAACCTGCGCAGTATTTGTCTTTGCATCATAATTTTGAGTTGAATAAACATTGTATAAGTTTTGATTAACAACTGTACCTTTTGATTTAACAGTACCTTGTGAATTAACTTTATATTTTGCACCAAAAGCTATTCCCGATGTTAGTATTGTACAAATTACCGCAAGTGTTATAAATTTTTTCATAATTAAACCTCTTAAATCTGTTAATTTGAATTATATCATAAATTTTAATGTTATAATTTTTATAATCAAGGAAAAGGATAAAAAATGTCATATTGTAATTGGGAAAACACTTCAGCACTAAACATAAAATACCACGATGAAGAATGGGGTATTCCTGTTTTTGATGACAGAATGCAATTTGAATATCTGATGATGGAAGTTATGCAATGCGGTCTCAACTGGAATATGATGATTAATAAGCGTGAAATTTTCAGAAAATGTTTTGATAATTTTGAATATGATTTAATCGCAAACTACACGGAAAAAGATATTGAAAGAATTATGAATACTGAGGGAATGATTAAATCAAAAAGAAAAGTCGAAGCTATTATTAATAATGCAAAATGTTTTCAAAAAATAAGAGAAGAATTCGGAAACTTTTGTAATTACATTTGGTCTTATTCTGATAATAAAACTATTCTTTATGAAAAACATGAAATCGGATATATTCCTGTAAGTAACGGTTTATCTGATAAAATCAGTAAAGACCTAAAAAAACGAGGCTTTAAATTTATGGGTTCAATAACAATATATTCACACCTTCAAGCCTGCGGAATCATAAATGACCACGACAAAAATTGCAAAAGATATGAATATATAAATTCTAATTATCCAACAATAAAAAAGAAAAGATTTTTAGAAAAAAATGTTACTTATTTTGGTGATAAATAACATAAAAATGCTATTTGACACCGAATTATTTCTGTTTTAGCATAAAACCAGATTAAGAAATAAAACACTAGCGAGGGAATATGGATAATACATTAGATGAAGGAATTACGGTATTAGGAATAAATGAAGTGGTCCTATAACAAAACCATTGGGAAAACTTTTTAAACTTTTTAAAAGACCATATCGGAACGTTTATAGAAGTATTTTTAATAATTTTTATAATTATAGCTTCAATGAAATTAATTGAATTTCTCAATAAAAAAATCAGAGAAAATATAATTGCAAAACATGAAAATAGCGCAAGATTATTGAGTTTTTG
>CADCPD010000112.1 GCA_902803265.1 uncultured bacterium
ACTATTTTTGAAACAGATGACGAAGCATACGAAATTTGGCGTGAAGTAGGTGTTCCTGCAGAACGTATTAAACGTAAAGGTAAAAAAGATAACTTCTGGGGGCCTCCGGGTGCTTCCGGTTCTTGCGGACCTTGTTCCGAAATTCACTATGATTTAGGCGAACAATTCAAATGTTCTGACGACTGCGGTATTGATACCTGCGAATGCGACAGATGGGTTGAAATCTGGAATCTTGTATTTACTGAACTTTATCAAGATGAAGAAGGTAATCAATCTCCTCTTGAATCGAAAAATGTTGATACAGGTATGGGTTTGGAACGTATCACAATGGTTTGCCAAGGCGTAAACTCCACTTTTGAAACAGATTTACTTAAACCTATTTTGGATAAAGTAGTTGAAATGAGCGGAGTACCTTACAAAAAATCAGAAAAAACAGATATTTCTTTGCGTATCATAACAGACCACGCTCGTTGCGTAACTTTCTTAATCAATGACGGTGTTATCCCGGGTAATGAGGGCAGAAGTTATGTTTTAAGAATGATTTTAAGACGAGCTTTAAGACACGGCAAAATTTTAGGTATGGAATTACCGTTCTTACACAAACTTGTTGATGTTGTTCTTGAAAATTATGGTGATGCATACCCTGATTTGAGAAAAAACAGACAAAAAATTGTTGATACAATTTTAAAAGAAGAAGAAAGATTTAATAAAACTCTTGACAGAGGCTACAAATTATTAAATGAATTTATCAACAACAAAAAAGATATTGACGGTGAAAACGCTTTCAAATTATATGATACATACGGATTTCCGTTTGAATTAACAAAAGAAATCGCAGAAGAAAACGGATTAAAGGTTGACGAAAACGGATTTAAAGCTGCAATGAAAGAACAAAAAGACAGAGCAAAAGCAGCAACACAAAAAATTTCCGTAACAGGCGACATAAAATATGCAAAAGTTGAAGAAAAAGTTGGAGCAACAGACTTTATCGGATATACAAACTTGGAATGTGACACAAAAATCCTTGAAACTTTAGAAGGTGAAGGATATGTTGATGTTGTTCTTGAAAAAACTCCGTTCTACGCAGAATGCGGCGGACAAGTCGGAGATTCGGGAATTATCGAAAGCGATAGCGTAAAATTAAATGTTCTTACAACTTTCAAAGTTAACAAACTTTTTGTTCACAGATGTGAGCTTGTAAACGGAGAAATCGAAGTTGGTTCTATTGTTCACGCAACAGTTGATAAAGAAAGAAGAGGACAAATAAAAGTTCACCATACTTCTGCTCACTTGTTACAATCAGCTTTACAACATGTTTTATCAGGCGATGTTCATCAGGCAGGTTCACAGGTTGAAGAAAACAGAATGAGATTTGACTTTACTTTTGACAGAGCAATGACTGATAAAGAAATTCAAAAAACAGAAGACTTAATCAATGAATGGATTTCTGAAGATTTGGATGTAAACACTAAAGTTATGAATATTGATGAAGCCCGTGCGACAGGTGCTATGGCATTATTCGGAGAAAAATACGAAGACGAAGTAAGAGTTGTATCAATAGGTGCAAATAATTGCGAAAAGAATGAAGATGTTATTTCAAGAGAATTTTGTGCAGGCTGTCATGCTTCACACACAGGTCAATTAAGACTTGCAAAAATCATTTCTGAATCAGCAATCGCTGCAGGAACAAGAAGAATTGAAGTTGTTGTTGCAAAAGCTGCATTAAAATATCTTTCTGATAAAGCAACTGCGATTGATAAATTAGCTACAAAATTCAAAGCTCAATTTAACGAAGTTGAAGGTCGTGTTGATAAAATAATGGAAGAAAATAAAGAATTACAAAAAGAGCTTTCTACCGTTAAATCTGCACAGGCAAAAGACAAATTTAAAGAATTCGCATCAAAAGCTATTGATATAAAAGACGGAAAATTATTCGTACAAAAAATGGAACAAATTGACTCAAATGCTTTAAAAGAAGGTGTCGAAATGCTTGCAAACAAACTTGGCAACTCTGTTATTGTTGTTGTTGCAGGAACATCAATTTTTGTGAAAGTATCTGATAATTTTGTTTCTAATGGCGTAAACGCAGGTAATATCGTAAAAGAAATAGCTGCAGCAACAGATGGTAAAGGTGGCGGTCGTCCGCAATTTGCTCAAGGTGCAGTTAAAAATCTTGAAACAGTAGATGCTGTATTAGCTAAAATTGAAAACGATTTAAAAGGCTAAATATGAAATTAAAAATATTACGTTTAGAACATAACAGAATTTTGCCTGAATACAAAACAGATGGTGCAGCAGGAATGGATTTGTGTGCAGCGATAGCAGAACCTATTGTTTTAAAACCATTGGAAAGAAATTTAATCCCTACAGGGATAAAAATTGAGCTTGAAAAAGGTTATGAAGCGCAAATAAGACCACGTTCAGGATTATCAATAAAACATGGTATAACTTTAATAAATTGTGTTGGAACGATTGACGAAGATTATAGAGGCGAAGTTTGTGTTCCTGTAGTAAACATTTCAAACGAAGAATACACTATAATGCCTGATGAACGAATTGCACAAATGGTTATTTCAAAATATGAAAAAGCAAAAATAGAAGTTGTTACAGAGCTTTCTGATACTCAAAGAGGTGAAGGCGGGTTTGGCTCAACAGGAAAGACTTAAACACAATGACTAATAATGAAGACAGAGCCTACGTAAGCAGACTTATTTTAAAAGTTTTAACCGATAAAATTTGTGCAAGAGAAGCAATATTGCATTTTCCGGAAAATCATAATGATAAATCTATTCAAGCGGCTTATCATGCACTTGTACATCGCGAAGCAGATGAAGATTTAAGAAGAAGAGATTTGTTATACAAAGATGAGCAGGATGATTATTTGGAATTTATAGCAAATACTCTTGCAAATGGCGAAGATTTACCATCAAATATTTTAGAAAATTATGCTCATTATTATTCTGATATGAGCTTAAAAGATAAAAGCGGAATAAAAGGTTTTGTCGAAACTGTTCATCGCTATTTGAACATAGACAAAAAAGACTAGGTAATTATACATCTATTTTCGTTAAAAAACTGTTGAACATATTATGCTGAACTTGTTTTAGCATAATTCAATTCACTACTCACCATTCACTATTCATTGTATATAACAAGTAAAAAAGTTGAATAATAATTATTTAAAAACTTCTATAGCTCTATCTAAAATGCCGACGCAATATGAAATTACAAGCCCATAATTTGTTATAGCAATGCCTTTTTTATTTGCGATTAAAATCCTAGACAATATTTCACGTCTGTTTGTCATACATGCACCGCAATGAATAATTAGTTTGTATTCGTCAATTTCAGGGAAATTATGTCCCGTAAAATATTCAAAATTAAGATTAAAACCTAATTTATTTTGCAATAATTTAGGAATTTTAACTCTTGCAATATCATCTTCTATACTATGATGAGTGCAACTTTCAAGAATTAAAACCTTATCATTTTCTTTTAAATCTTTAATAGCATTTATACCATCAATAAAAGCCCTTAAATCGCCTTTTAATCTTGCAAAAAGAATAGAAAATGATGTCAGAGGAATATCTTTTGGCACAAGTTCATCGACAGTTTTAAACGCTTGTGAATCAGTTATAACAAGTTTAGGTTTTACTTTTAGAGCTTCTATAGCATCTTTCAATTCAGACTCTTTTACAACAACGGTTATACAAAATTCATCCAAACATTCTCTTAGTGTTTGAACTTGAGGAAGAATTAATCTGCCTTTGGGTGCTTCCTTATCTATGGGTGTAACAAGAATGACAACATCTTTTGGTTCAACTAAATCCGCAAGAATTTTGGGAGAATTTACGAAATCTTCAGGGAGAATTTTTAATAAACAAGTATTAAATTTTTCTATTAAATATTTATCATAAAGAGCAGAAGTTTCCAGAATATTTTCTGTATATTCTTTTATTTCGTTCAATTTTTCTTCTGAAATTTTGTTTTCATCAGCTTTATTTATAACAACAAAATAAGGAATAGAAAATTCTTTAAATTTTTCAATTAAAGATTTTTCTATTTGTCCAAAACCGTTAAAATCAACGACAATAATTGCGACATCGCATCTGTTAATAACTGATAATGTTTTTTCAATGCGTTTTTTGCCCAATTTTGTTTCATCATCAAGTCCGGCTGTATCCAAAAAATTTACAGGACCTATCGGAAAAAGTTCCATAGATTTTTCAACTACATCAGTAGTAGTACCTTTTTGTTCAGAAACGATTGAAACGTTTTGGGCAGTAACGGCGTTAAGCAAAGAAGATTTACCGCTGTTAGTTTTACCAAAAATACCAATATGTAAACGTAGAGATTTCAAACTTTTCATAAGATAACCTTTAAATAGTTCAAAAGTAGTCTTTAAATAATTAGCTATGAGTAGGCTCAAAGAGCTGCATTTTAAGACTTCTTGAAACATTATACACTAAAAACAAACATTTTCTAGCCTTTTGAGATAAACCTTAATTAGTTTAAAATACAAATTTGGTCAAAATTAAAAAAAATAAGAAAATCAAAGAATTTTATACAAGAGCAGCTTGCAGAATTATTAGAGATAGGATTACCAAACATCAGTTATATAGAAACAGGCAAAACATATCCATCTGTTAGTACGATTGAAAAAATTTGTAAAGTTTTGGATGTAGAACATTATGAATTATACAATTTCACATTAAACAAAGACAAATTGGAAAAGAAACGGGAATTTATTGACACAATAGAAAATAATGATGAATTATTTGAAAAACTATATAAAATCTTTTTAATTTTAAAATAAAAAGCTCTCCCAATATATTCAGGAGAGCTTTTTGTTATTATAGCGAATTGCTTATTATGCAAGAGGAGTTGTTGTAATTTCAGCTCTGTTGAAACAAGCAAGTAAGCTAGCTTGGTCGTATTGGTTACCGTTTGCCATAACATCAACTGTACTTGCAAATCCGTGGTTAGTTAACCAACCTTGAACTGCAGTTGTTATAGTATTGATTGTTGTAGCCATAGTAACACTTCTGTCAGAAAGGTTAACTGTTTCGATACCACCTGTAGCAGTATCATAATCTTGAATTACAATATGTTTATCAGCAAGAGTTTTAACATTATTCTTGTTACAGATTACTAAGTCAGCACTACCACCAGCAACTTCATCGAAGTTATTACCAGTACTATCAACATCGAAGTAGAAACCAACGTTGTCTTTTGTAAAGTGTTCAAGATTTAATATATCTGCACCGGTAGAATCTGCAATTACTAATCTATCTTTTGCATTAGAGAAGTTGCTAACTACAACATTGTATGTATCATTACCATTGCCGCCTTTGAATACGTCAGTACCGCCGTTAGCATAAGTGTATCTATTGTTCAAGTTGTTGTTGCTATATACTAAGTCATTACCTTTGCCATCAACATAACCTAAAGCAGCTTCACCGTTGATTAAAGAAACAGTATTTGCAGTTTTCTTAGCAGCAGCAACATCATCAACGTTAGCAGTAACAACTTCGAAATTGTATTTAGTTCCGCCATTGTTAATAGCAAGTTTTTCTAGATGATCATTTGTATAAGTTATATCAGCATTAGTATCACCATTAAGGTCAAAGCTATAAGTATTACCTGCTTTAGTTACAAATGAATCTGAATCTAAAGCATCTGCTTTTGATAATGCGATTGTATCATCTTTACCAGCGGTAGCAACAGAAACAGTAATTGCATCTGTACCAGCTGTGTAATTATATGTATTAGTTTTAGCTTTTGTTTGAATTACATCATTACCAGCAAGAGAGTTGAATGTAGCAGATGAACCGCCTGATACAATCAATGTATCATTTCCAACCGTACCTGTTAAAGTACCACCTTTATCAGATTCGATAATAAAGTCTTGAAGATAGATATCAGCACCGTTTACAAGAAGTGTAGCACCAGCATTAGCTGCGTTAACCAAAGTTACTGTACCGATAACAGTATCGTTTACTGTTTTTACAACATCTGCGTGTTCAGCATCATAGTGTACATCAGCTTCTGCAGTAGCTTGGTTTGTATCAGATGTACTTTCAATTTCACCATTCACCATTACATCTTTCTTGTATGCGTCAGCAACAGAATCTACAGAGTATTCACGAGTTATTTCTCTTTGAACCCAAGCAGTACCATTCCAATCTTTTATATCATGTCTGTAAACATTAGCTGCAGCGTCTCCAGCATGATGAGCAGTGTCTGCAGTTGCAGGTTCTTCTAGAGAATAAGTATCTGGAGCGGCAGTTTTTGTTATATTGTAATAACGAGTTGAATTAGTACCTTGAGTTGTTTCATGAGTAACATTTGTACTTACTTCTGTATCGTAACCATCGCCGTCCCAACTTTTTGTTGTAACAGTCTTAGTATAAGTTGTACCCATATCTGTAGGATTGTCCCAAACACATTCGTCCCAGTGATCGCCACCATCTGTAGTTCTTTCGTAAATAACTTCACCTTCAACTACGTGATTAACATATTCTATGTCAGGGTCACCAGTAGCAATCCATTTATATGAACCATCACTTTGTTTTACATAATTATATTCGATAGTTTCTTGTTTATAAGGCTTAGTTGGATCTTCAGGTTCAGGATCCGGTGTATAGTTTTCAATAGTTTCAGTCTTTTTATAAGCTACAGTTACAGCATCACTGTATTCAGTTACTTCTTGATAGCCTGTAATTGTTGTAGCCACTGCAGTATCCGTTAATAGATAATAATGGTTGTAAGTAGAGTCAGTATCAACACCAAATGCAGTAACTTTAACATCATTACCTATTCTAGAGTATACTACTTGATCTCCGCCAACTGTACCAGCTACTTCAGTAATGTTAAGGTCAACTGTTGAGTTTTTAGTTAAAGTAACTTTATCATTACCGAATGCGCCGTTGTTCAAATCATAGAACAAGTCATTATCACCAGCGCCCGGAGTGATAGTATCATCACTTTTACCACCTGTTATATCATCATTACCTTTACCGGTTGTGATAGTATTTTTACCTCTTGAAAGATGTAAATCAACTGTATTATCACCATCACCAGCATTTACTGTAAGAGCTTTTGTAGTTGCCAAAGATGTTACGTTATCTTTTACATAAGTACCACTAAAGTATGTTTTATTATCAGACATTTCAGTTACTCTGGCAAAAGCTTGTAAATCAACATCAGTTGTTCCGTCAGTACCTCTATGTAAGTGAACAGAGTCTGCAAGGTCTTGAGTTAAGAAGTTCTTAATTACTAATTTACCGGCATCACCATAGTTTGGAGATAAGTCTGCTTCAGAAGTATCGTTAGGTAAAGTATAATCACCAGATATAGTACCTTCATCAACATTTTGTTTACCATCTACCGGAGTTTCAACTTTTGTAGTAACATTCTTTTTGTATTCCCAGTATTTGCTGCCTGCTGTTTCTCTAGCAATTAGTGAACCCTCACTTTCAGGTACCCATTCAGTAGCTGGACCATTTACACGGTTAGAAACCACTTGCCAAGAATAGCTATCTGCATCTACTACAGGGTCTACCCAACCTTCTGTAACAGTTTCTGTTGTATTTAGAGAAGCTGCTGCTGCAATACCTGTGTATTCTGTTCTCTTTTCATAAACTGTGCTAGCTTCTCCAGATTCTACTGCTGTTTGTACTGCAGGATCTGCTGCCCAATCACCATTATATTTAGAGTGAGTTACAGTTTGTATGTACGAAGTTTTGCCTAATTTTTCTCTTGCCTCTGCAGGATTAAATTGAGCAAGAACAGATGAAGCAGCTGTTGATGTAGGATCATTATAAACTTTGTATGTAGTAGAAGCCAATTCACCGCTACCAACAGCCTCTCTTAATACCCAAGCATATTTGCCTTCACCTAATGATTTATAATCATAAGTTTTTCTTTGTGTACCTGTTTCAACAATTTTTTCGTAAGAACAAACTCTTTCATCTCCAATTTCAGTTACTATTCTGTGGTAAGAAACTTCTTTCGTCAAATTAGTGTTTGTTTTTCTTACAAAATGGTAGCTATATTCTTGACCAATTAATTCTTTAGCAGAAATAACAAGGTCATTTCCTTCGTATGCATATTGGATTTGGTTAGCTTTAGCTTCTGTCATATTGATATTTAAAACTTCACCTTTTGTTAAAGTGATTTCATCATTACCAATTTTCTTTGTTAAGTCATAAGTAACTGTATTACTACCTAAACCTAAGTTCATAATATCATTACCGGCACCAACTGTAACAGCATCGTTATTTTTACCTGTATTAATTGTGTTTCTGCCAGAAGCGCTAGCAGTATTAATTACGTTAGCACCATCACCGGCATTGATTGATAGAGCTTTTGCCGTAACATCAGCAGTAACACCATCAGCTAAGTATGTACCTGTGAATGATGTTTTAGTATCACCTAAGTTATCAGCTTGGAACAAGTGAGTTCTTAAATCAGCGATGTTTGCATAGTTTTCAAAAGTAACAGCAATAGCAGCACCTGTAACATCACTTGCACCTAAACCTTTTAATGTTAATGTTCCGGCAAGTTGAGTTTCATCAACACCAGCTTCTCTTGTGTTAACTGTTTCTAATTGTGATTTATCAATATAACTATAAATACCATCATTTAAAACATAGTATTTGTTTACATCTGTTTTCATTACTGATACTTTATCATTAGCACCATCACCAAATGAAGTTGGAGTTATTGCATATCTTGCATCTGGAGTATCTGCTAATGTGAAATCATTACCTGATTTTGTATATAATTTAGCACCTGCAAGAGCTTCAATTGTATCGTTGTAAGCTGTTGTACTTCCAGCTGTTAATTCATATCTTGCAGCCGGAGCAGTAGTAAATGCAGTATAATTATCATTTGCATCTTTTGAATATAATTGAGCTCCACCAATTTCAGTTACTGTATTACCTAATTTATCAGTTTCAGCTAGAGTATATCTTGCATAAGTTGCTTTGTTTTCAGTAACATCTACGTGAGCTTCGCCATCAATTATCCATATATGACCATCACCTAATTCAGAAATCTTACCTGTGTATGGTGTTGTACATTCTTCATTTGAATATAAAGTAACTAAAGGAGTTTTTAAGAAGTTATTACCTGATTTAACGTAAGAATCTGCTGTATCTACATTAACATCAGCACCTGTACCATCAAGAGTAAAAGCACTTGTAACAGCCGCAACTGTATTAATTGCATTGCTTTCACCAGCTACATAGCCTAATGTACCGATAGCAACTTCATTTTCGCCATTTACACTTGCTTTGTATAAGTTTGTTATAGCATTAACATGCGTAAACACACCATTTTCATCTTCTGTATAACCATTAGCATTACCAATTGCAACTTGAGCACCTTTTACTAATGTGTAATAGTGAGTAGATGCTACTGCTGTGCCATCTTCATGGTAAAGAGAACCCTCATTAGCAACATTAACTTCTGTATAGTCCCAACTTTGAGCATACATTTCAATTTTTATATCACTACCATCTTTTTTGATTGATTTTACTTGACCTGCAATGTCGTTAGTTATATTAACTGTTAAACCTTCTGTTTTTGTTAATGTAACAACATTATCACCGAATTTTTTTGGATTATTTGTTGCATAAATACCAGCATCAATATTAATTGTATTATTACCGGCACCTAATTGAAGAGTATCGTTACCGTCAGCTAATGTAACTATATCATTTCCTGCACCTGTAGTAACTCTGTTATTACCACCATTTAAAGTTATTGTATTATTACCAGCTACTGCATTGATTGTATCATTGTAAATAGTACTTGTAATTGTATCATTACCTGCTAATGAATTGATTGTTAAACCTGTTTTACCATCTTTTGCAACATAATCTGCAACGTTGATTCTATCATTTGCTATTGTACCGTTAACTGTTGAACCTTGAGCATAGAATTCATCGATTAAGTGAACATTGTTGATTGCTACATCTTCACCTAAAACATCAACTTGACCATGTGATGCTGTAAAGTGATCACCTTGTAAAATGTATTTGTAACTATTTGAGCTTGTACCTTGTGCATTAACATAATCTAATAATGTTATTGTATTAGCACTTTCATTTACAGTAATTACTAGATCTTTGTTTACTAATCTTGCACTATTAACAGTATATCCGTTTGTCCATAAATCTAAACAATCATAAGAACCTGATTTAAGAGAAATACTTTCTGTACTTAAATCAACGACATAATCTTTTGTAGTAACTTTTTTAGTCATAAATTTTCTCCTTTTTTATTACCAAATATAATATATTAATTCATAATTTACAGATAATTATAAAATATTATTTTAATAATAATTTAGACAAAATCTCATGTCAAGCAAAATATAGCATGTAGTTTTATAAAGATTATAATTTTATAAAAAAGCATGTTATATTTTTTTACATTTTAATAAATGTACATTACAAAGGTATTTTGAGCTCGACAAAATTTTTTTTTGAAAAAGTAGATTTGACAACGGTTTTAGTATATGCAAAATTTATTTTGTATGTTAAAAAATTTTAAACACATTATATATATATTATTTGTAATTCCTTGTTTATTATTTCTACTAAATGAATCCTCTTTTGCAATTGAACAAATAGATAATTCTAATAAAAAAGAAATAATAAACGAGTTAGTTTTTGATGACGTTATAAAAAAATCTATTGATAATTCATACGAACTTCAAATGGCTGACTTTGATATTCTTATTGCTAAATACGGTATTAATGAAGCAAAAGCTGAATACCTGCCTAAAATAGGACTCTCTGTCGGTACAGAATATAATAAAAGCTTTAAAGATTCTCCAACGCCAAGTGTAACCGTAGGAGATACTTTTATTAATCCGTATACAAGATATCAAACTATGGGCGGGATTACCCTATTTTATAACATCTTTGATTTTGGTATCAGAAGCAGCATGCTAAAATTGGCTAAAGAGGACGTTACTTTTAGAACTCTTATGGAAAAAGAAGATGCCAGAAAAGTTCAAATGACCGTTATCGACTTGTATGGCAGAATTTATGTTTTAAATGAACAATTGAAAACTAAAAAAGAAATTCTCGCTCTGGAAGAAAACTCCCTCCATATGAAAAAAAGACTCTATAAAGCTAAAGAAATATCTTTGATTGAACTTAAAGAACAACAAGCTAAAGTTGAAAAAACTAAAAAAGAACTATCAAACCTCTATGGTCTGTTAGAAGAAAATTTGGCCGGTCTCTCTTTCTTTACTTGTGAAGATTACGATGCTAAAAAAATAAAAGTTCACGAAATAACACCAATTGATTACCAATTTTCTGATAATATAGATTATCAGAATTTGACAGTAGCTAAAATTTATGACTCGGCTCATAAGAAAAAAGAATTTGAACTTTTATCTGCAAAACGAACTAACTACCCAAAAGTGAATTTTTACACAAAATACTATATGTATGGTTCAGATGTAAATAATTACGGAGGTTCTTACGGCGACTTCGGACCTTCTAACTGGGCTATAGGCGCCTCAGCCAGTATGACACCTTTTGATGGCGGTAAAGTTCGCTCTAAAGTTAAAAAACTCGAACTCGAAGTTAAAAAAATTGAAATTGAAAAAAAGGAATCTTTGGCTGAATTGAAAAAACAAATCTATACTCTAAAAGCTAACTTAAACTCCAATTCTAACCAGTTAGAAGCAAGTAATGACCTTTTAAGAGAATTGGGTGAAAAAGAATCCGCAACTCAATTATTGTGCAAAAATCGACTAGTTTCTCCTATTGATTTAAATATGGCAAAAGTAAATCTCTTGGAAGAAAAAATTGAAAACTTAAAATACCAAACTTCTGTTATTACTATTGAAAGAAGCTTGAAAGTCTTAACAACACCAGATTAAAGGATTATCTATGACTGAAAACGAAAATAATAAAGAAAAAGAAAATGCTCCAAAACGCAGAGTTAACACTGGGTTAATCTCTCTTGAAATAGCTGCATCCATGAATAAAATTCAAATAGATATGCAGGCTGTTGTAAGAGAATACGGAATCGACACAGAAGACATAACGCCTGAAGAATTAATAAGAATAGCCAGAGGCTATGGTTTTAAAATTAAACGCAAACATATAAAACTACAGGATATTATTCCTAAATATCCTCTTCCGGCAATTGTACAAATGAAAGAAGACAATACTTATAAAGTTGTTCTTGCAATAAAACTCGATGAAGAAAAACTCTTAGTTTTGACACCGCTTCAAAATCAACCTGAAGTATTTAAAATATCCGAATTTCAAGAAAAAATTAAAGATGAACTACTTATTTTAAAACATAAAATACTTGCAGATGAAGCAAAATTTGGCTTTATTTGGTTCTTCAACGAAATACTAAAATACAAAAAAATTGTCGGACAAGTAATGCTTGGTTCGTTTGTTATTCAACTTTTTGGACTTGTTACTCCTCTGTTTACGCAAGTTATTTTGGATAAAGTTTTGGTTCACAGAACACTTTCGACACTTAATGTCCTTGGTTTTGCATTTTTAACGGTTGCTTTGTTTGAATTTATTTTGAATTTAGCAAGAAATTATATATTTATCCATACAACTAATAAAATAGATGCTAAATTGGGTGCAAAATTATTTAAACATTTGTTCCAATTATATTATACGTATTTTGAAAAAAGACAAGTTGGGAATATTATCGCACGTGTACGAGAATTAGACAGAATTAGAGAATTTATTACAAGTAAATCTGTCTCTGTTCTAATTGATGCTATATTTTCATTTGTCTTTGTGGCAATTATGCTGCTGTATAGCGTTAAATTAACTTTAATAGCTTTAACATTTGTCTCTGCAATGGCTGTTTTATTTTTATTGGTTACGCCGGAATTAAGAAAAAGATTAGAAGATAAATTCCAAATGGGAGCTGTTCAAAATTCTTACCTTGTTGAATCAGTAACAGGCGTTCAAACCGTTAAATCGCTTGCGATAGAAGGCTCAATGTTTAAAAAATGGGAAGAAAAACTCGGAAAATATTTAAAATCAAGTTTTAACCTCGCCATTATGGGTAACTTTACAGGCTCTTTATCAGGTTTAATCCAAAAATTAATGACTATTTCAATACTTTATGTTGGGGTATGTCTAGTAATTGAAAACCATCTTACAATAGGTCAATTAATTGCTTTTCAAATGTTTGTAGGACAATTTAGTGCTCCAATGCTAAGATTAGTAAATCTTTGGAACGAATTCCAACAAACATTATTGGCAGTTGATAGAATTGGAGATATTTTAAACAGCCCTGTTGAAATCCAATCTAAAAATGCAATAACTCTAAATAATGTTCGTGGAGATATAAAAGTTGAAAATCTGTCATTCAGATATAATGTTGAAGCACCTATGGTTTTAAACAGAATTAATATTGATATAAAAGCCGGACAAAAAGTAGGTTTTGTCGGTCGTTCCGGTAGCGGAAAATCCACTTTAACTAAACTAATTCAAAGACTATACTATCCAACTGAAGGTACAATTTTTATAGATGGAATAGATATTAGAAATATTAACCCTGTTTGGTTAAGAACACATATTGGTATAGTTTTACAGGAAAATTATCTATTTTCAGGAACAATAAAAGAAAATATTGCGTTACCTAGACCAAACATGCCTATGGAAGCTATTGTTCAGGTTGCACAAATAGCTGGAGCACATGAATTTATTTCAAAACTTCCAAAAGGTTATGATACAGAAGTTGGAGAAAGAGGTTCAAGCCTTTCAGGAGGTCAAAAACAAAGAATTGCCATCGCAAGAGCCCTCATTACAAATCCAAAAATTTTAATTTTTGATGAAGCAACATCCGCGCTTGATTACGAATCGGAAAAAATAATTAGAGATAACTTAGGAATGATTACACAAGGAAGAACAACCATAATTATTGCTCATAGATTATCAACAATAAAAAATTGCGACTTAATAGTTTGCTTTGACCACGGAGACATAGTTGAAATTGGAACAAAAGAAGAATTATTAAGTAGAAACGGTTATTTTACGACATTGTACAACGCTCAAAAAGCATAGGGAATATAAAATGAAAGAATTTTTAAAAAAAATATTTGATAAAATTAAAACTTATCTCTTGTTCAAAGAAGAAGATAATGATGCACATGAATTTAAACCTATTTTAGCAGAAATTGAAGATAGTCCAATTAGCCCTCTTGGACCAATGATGTTTTGGACTATAATTATTTTCATATTTATAGCTGCTTTGTGGATGTATTTCGGAAAAGTAGATATTGTAATCACAGCAAGAGGAACAGTTATTCCGGATGGTGAAGAAAAAATTGTTCAGTCACTAGAAAAAGGAGTTATAAAAACAATAAATGTTCTTGAAGGAGACCATGTAAAAAAAGGTCAACTGCTTATGACTATTATTCCTAAAGAAGAAGAACCTTCTTTAGAATTAAATAATTTAGTTGAAGAAGAAAAAATACTAAAAGAAACACTTAATGCAAAAAGTTATAAATTATCAATATCTAAAGAAAGACAAAACAGATTACAAGAAGTTGTTGATATTATACCAAAAGATAGATATGAAGATAATTTGTCTGAAGTTTCTAACCTTACTCATGAAATTGCACAAACACAAGCATCTTTGGCTGAAGTTAGAAACAAAATGCAACAAATTAGAATACAAACTCAAATGATAGAATCCCCAGTTGATGGCTATGTAAATACAATCTTTGTTCACACACTAGGCGGCGTAGTAACTCCAGCAGAAAAACTTATGACTATTATACCGGACAATGTACCAGTAAAAATCAAGGCTACAGTACTAAATAATGATATTGGATTTATTGAAAAAGATATGCCGGTTTCAATTAAAGTTGATACATATAATTTCCAAAAATACGGCATTTTAAATGGGATTGTAACTCTTGTTGGAGCAAATAGCATAAAAGATGAACACCTGGGCGAAGTTTTTGAAGTCTACATTAAACCTGAAAATCACTCTCTTCTAGTTGAAGGAAAAGAACAATCTATTAAAACAGGCATGACGACAACAAATGAAATAAAAATCGGTAAAAGAAGAATAATAGAATTCTTTATCTATCCGCTTATAAAATATTTGGATGAAAGTATTAAAGTTCAATAATTATTTTTTCAAAAATTTCGGACCTTTTTATGACATCTCTTTAAGTATTTTTTAGAATTGTTTTATAAATCTTTCTTTTTTCATCAATATTTAGAAAAACCAGTAACTAAAATTTTTAAATTTATATAATTAGGATTTAATTAAAGAAATCAAATGGACACAAGGTGGACACAGAAGCAATAACAAATCCTGAAAGCTAAGTGGCATCAGGATTTGTTAATAGTGGAGAATTTAGTCCATAGAACAAAATTCTCCTTTTATTTTATAAAAACTACTTTTTTCTGTAATACCCGCTAACTTCCGTTCCGTCATCTCTTTTGTATCTATCAACCCAAATTAAAACTCCGTTAACTACATCTTGTTGTGCTTGATAATTTCTTGGTACACCA